>NZ_LFRO01000068.1:11315-52606 GCF_001512385.1 Methanoculleus sp. DTU007
ATCGACAAGGTTGTCGCTTTAAGAAAGGCCCACGCCGACGGTGCGAAGTACGCCGGGCTTGATGTCTATACCGGCGAGATCGTGGATATGCGTGAGGCCGGGGTCATCGAGCCGCAGCGCGTGAAGACTCAGGCCATCAAGAGCGCAACCGAGACGGCGATGCTCCTTATCCGTGTCGACGACATGATGATCACCCAGTCCGAAAAGAAGGGCGCAGCGGGAGCAAAGTAAGTCATCCACGCGAGGAGGTGACGAATATCTCGACTTCACCTCCTCAATCCCTTTACCTGTGGAAGGCATTGTCTGCTAGAATATCAGCGCTGTATCCGGATTAAGCCCGAAGGAGAGGAGGGCAGTCACATATGTATTGGGCAGCCCTGGTAGACCAGCACTGTACACCGTCCCGGATAAAGGTGAATCAGCAGAGCATGCCTCGATACCATTATAGCCGCAGAAGGTAAATACTATAGGCCGGTTTTGTGCCGAGGTAGTCTAGTCCGGGAAGGCGGTGGCCTCGAAAGCCACTGGTGTTCGTCACCTCGGGAGTTCAAATCTCCCCCTCGGCGTTTTGGTCCAGATATCCGAATCGAAGCCCTTGGAACTTCTGCAGGCCTTCTGGTGTAGCCCGGGTTGCAGATCGCCAGAGACCGATCTTAGCCATTGAAGCCATTTTTCAAAAAATAGTTGCCCGAAAATTCAGAACCGTTGCAGTCCCGGAATCTCCAAAAGTGATATCTATATATAGCATAGTACCAGAGGCTTACAGTGCCCGTTGCCCTGGGCTTCCACACACCAGCCTGTGGTGGTTTCCAGTGTACCCCTGCTTTGATGAACTGGATGATGCTATCGTAATCTTTAACCAGGACAACACCGTCGCACAGTTGAACCTATCGTTTCAGAACCTCTTCGGCATCAGGAGCGAAGCAGTCCGCAACATAAAGGCCGATACACTCGTTACCCGCCACCTTACGCAATTCTTCAAGGATGATGAATCCGCCCGCAGGGTGCTCGACGCTATCGAGCGCAGGGAGGAGGTGCTGTGTGAGATCATTCAGATGCGGACTGCACGCGGGGACCTGCGCTGGTTCTCCAACTCACTCCGGGTTATGACCGGCGAGCCGTATGCCGGAATGATGCTCGCCCGTTTCCGGGACATCACCCTCGAGCGCGAGGAGATGATGCGGAGCGCGGCAGGCATGCAGACTCCGGTCAGGATCGGGCCGGCTTATACCGCGATCGGGGATCTGGTGCCGTACGGCATCTGGATATGTGAGCCTGACGGGACTGCGCTCTACATCTCCCCCTCATTCCTCAACCTGGTGGGGAAGACTATCGAGGAATGCCGGCAATCCGGGTGGGTGGAGAGCATACCACTTGAGGATGCGGCAGCGGCACGCGCCGCCTGGAAGCACTGCCTGGATACCGGAACACTCTGGGACCGCGAACTCAGGATCCGAGACCCAGAGGGCGGTCTTCACACCATTCTCTCCCGCGGGGCCCCTATCCAGAACGAGAGCGGGGAGATCCTCCTCTGGGCCGGGATCAACCTCGACAACACCGCAAGAAAATACGCCGAAGACCTCTCCGCCGTCCGGGTTGCACAGCAGGCGGCGATCGCGGAACTCGGCCAGATCGCCCTTGCAGACGCAGGACCCTGCGAACTGATGAATGCCGTGGTTCGGATGGTTGCAGGGCACCTAGGGGTCGAGTACGCGAATGTGCTGCGATATCTTCCCGACGAGGAGGCGTTCGTGCTCGAGGCAACGGTAGGATTCGAGGTATGCGACGTCGGTACGAGGAGAGTTGAAGGGGGCACCTCTTCTCAGGCCGGCTACACGCTTCTCTCCCGCGAGCCGGTGATCGTTGAGGATCTCAGGACCGAGACGCGTTTTTCCGGCTCGGCGCTCCTCCAGAACGAAGGTATCAGGAGCGGAATCAGCGTTATCATCCTGGGTGACAGAGGGCCATACGGGGTGCTCGGGGCTCACACGCGGATGCAGCGGAGATTCACCCGGGATGATATCAACTTCGTCCAGGCGGCAGCAAATATTCTGGCACAGAGGCTCAAACGGAGAGCGGCCGAAGAAGCGCTCAAAATGAGTGAGCAGAAGTTCCGCATGATTGCGGAGCGTAGCTCCGATTTAATCTACACCTGCTACCATGATGGCGGGATCACGTATATGTCCCCGTCCGTAAAGCGCATTCTCGGCTACCCTCCCGAAGAGTTCATCGGCCGCAGGTGCCGTGATTATGTCAACCCCTTATCGTTGCATGCCTGGGAAGAAGGGAGGAAGAGAGTCGCCCGGGGCGAGCAGGTCGAGGGGCTCGAGGTCGAGTTCCGCCGCAAAGACGGGACAGCAGCGTTTATTGAACTGAACATCTCTCCAATCCTGGAGCAGGGGAGAGTGGTCGGCGTCCAGGCGGTGGGTAGAGATATCACCGAGCGCAGGCAGTACGAGCAACTCAGACAGCAGGCGTTCCTGCAGATCGAGCGGAACATCGAGCAGTTCGCCGTCCTCGGCATCATATTCGCCAGCCCCTCCAGGTGATTCTCGGGAGAGCTGAACTTCTGGGCGATGAGGAGGCTGCGAGAGTCATCCGTGAACAGGTCAAACGGATCAACGAGTACATCACGCAGCTGGACCGGGGATGGGTGGAGTCCCGGAAGGTCCGCAAGTTCCTCCGGCGGCACGATAAGGATTGAGACTTAATCTTTGACCAGAGCAGGGACCTGCCTCTTTTGGTATAAGAGAGGTCTGATTGGGGAAGTGGAGTATTCTGGCATACATGAGCCAGGCGACTCACGGGGACAGGGTACCGTCCCGACCACGCCCGTCTGCGCCCCACGGGAATGGGTGGCCCTACCCCGGGGAGATCCTGTATATAGATGAGACTTGCGGATGGCCGACAACTGGTTTTATGCGATAGTCACAGAAACAACTAGTACGAGTATGAGTATGCCGGGTTACACGACAGAAGACTCATCGATACGCCTCATGAGCGGTACAATCCCCGCTGGCCTGCTCGCCGCCGTGCGGGAAAAACGGCCGCTCGTCCACCACATCACAAACAGCGTCACGATCAACGACTGCGCAAACATCACGATCTGCATCGGGGCCGCTCCGGTTATGGCCGAGGCGCCTGAGGAGGTCGCCGAGATGGTTGCTGCCGCCGGAGCTCTCGTCTTAAACATCGGAACACTCTCCGCTGAGCAGGTCGAGGCCATGCTGATTGCCGGACGCCGGGCAAACGAACTCGGGATCCCGGTCGTCCTCGACCCTGTCGGTGCTGGGGCGACCCGGTTCAGGACAGAGACCGCCCGACGGCTCCTCGATGCACTCGATATCGCCGTTCTGAAAGGGAACGCCGGGGAGATCGGGGTCCTCGCCGGAGCCGGCGGGAGCGTCCGGGGAGTCGATTCCTGCGGGGTCGCGGGGGACCTCGTCGAGGCGGCAGTAGAGTGCGCCCGGACGACCGGGACCGTGGTGGCGATGACGGGAGAGATTGATGTCGTCACCGATGGCAAACGAGTCTTCCTGGTCAGAAACGGCGATCCGGCAATGGACCGGCTATCCGGAACAGGGTGCATGGCGGCATCGGTCACCGGGGCGTTCGCCGCCGTCGCCGACGACTACGCGGTCTCGTCGGCCTCGGCACTCGCGGCGCTTGGCCGTGCCGGGGAGCGGGCTGCGGCCGGGGCGCGTGGTCCTTACTCGTTCCGGACGGCGTTCTTCGACGAACTTGCCGGTCTCTCGCTCGATGATCTCTCCAGGCACGCACGGATCGAGGAGCGGTAATGGTATACGACCTCTACGTGATCACCGACGAGAAGATAGGAAACGGGCGCTCCCACACAGAACTTGCCCGACAAGCGGTCGCCGGCGGCGCGGATGTGATCCAGTTACGCGATAAAAATCTCTCCGGCCGTGACCTCCTCGACACAGCCGTTGCGATCCGCGATATCACCCAAGATACGGGAGCGCTCTTTATCGTGAACGACCGCCTGGACGTGGCTCTCGCCGCCGGCGCGGACGGGGTCCACCTCGGGGAGAGCGATCTCCCAATCAGGTATGCTCGGCGGCTTGCCCCGCCGGGATTCATCATCGGTGCCTCGGTCAGCTCCGTCGCGACAGCAGTCCGGGCATGGGAAGAGGGGGCAGACTACGTGGCGCTCAGTCCAACGTTTGCGACCGGATCGAAGGACGACGCCGGACCGGGGCACGGACTTTCGACACTTGCGGCGGTCCGGGCCGCGGTTCCCCTCCCCCTCATTGCGATCGGCGGGATCAACGCCGGAAACGTCGCCGAGGTCATCGCCGCGGGGGCGGACGGGGTTGCGGTGATATCGGCGGTCGTCGGAGAGGACGACGTCACCGCCGCCGCACGCGACCTCCGTGACCGGATCGCAACGGCGAAGGCAAGGGTGCGGTAGTCTTTCAAGAGCCTTAAAGTGCGGGCGTCCGCTGGTGGAAGGCCGCCTTCCACCGGCCCCGATCCTGGACATAGACGGACGATACGAAGAGCCTCTGCTCCCCAAAGGAGACGGTGTAGACGAGGACGGCGCTCCCCTCCCCGAGAGGCACGACTTTTGGGTCCGCGATGGCGTACTTCGGGAATTCGTTTGGGTTCTCTGCGAGGTCGCGGAGAAGCCCCTCCCGATCCAGGATGCCCCAGGGGCTGACGACAAGGGCCTCCGGGGCGAGATAATCGCGGTAAAACGCCACATCCCGGAGATCGGCAGCTTTCCAGGCTTGCTTCTCGAGATCCAGCAGAACAGGTAAGAGATCGTTCATAGAGCGTATGCTGACGTACGGGAAGATAATAACTCTTGCCCGGTCACAAACCCTCTTTGTCAGGGCGCGAGAGAATACTACCCATGACCGGTATCACATTCACCCCCATCGGCACCGTCCACTCTCCCTTCCGCGACCCCCGCGATATGCCCATCCAGAGCATCGGCGCACGGGGCGTCCGTGGGACGGTCGAACTCGACCCCGCCTACGCCCCGGGTTTAAAGGACCTTACAGGGTTTTCCCGGATCATCCTCCTCTACCACTTCCACCGCACGGAAGGCTACGCGCTCGAGGTGGTCCCGTTCCTCGACAAGGTCCCGCACGGTGTCTTTGCAACCCGGGCACCCCGCCGGCCGAACGCGATTGGGCTTTCGATCCTCAAACTCGTCGCCGTCGAGGGTCCGACGCTCACCGTCGAGGACGTGGATATCCTGGACGGCACCCCGGTCCTGGACATCAAGCCCTACGTCCCGGCGTTTGACGCCTTCCCCAATGAACGGGCCGGATGGCTGGCCAGATCCATGGAAGACGCCCGCACCGTACGCTCGGACGATCGATTCTGCTGACCGGAAGAGCCAGAGCATTTATCCGGGTTCCAGGCACAGGGGCAGACCGATGGAAATCAACGAGATCCAGGAAGAGTTTGGCTTCGCCGTCGCGGAGACGGGTCTTGCCACCCGGTTCGGGATACCTGCCGATGCCCTCATCCCGCTCCTCTTCTCTCTCCGCTACGGCGGAGACTGGAGTTACGCATCCGATACGATAAAATCGCTCTCGGCAGTGACAAAGACGACGGTCTATGACGATGCGAGCAAGACCGGCTACTCTCTCGAAGAGATCTACCTCTTCATCAATCCGGTCCTCCTGCACCGGGAGGGAACCGTCCACCGGCTCGAGAAGTGCGGCAACTCTCCTCTCCGGATGCTTGTCGCACGCCCCTACCGGGTGCGCCTCGGCTCAGACCGGGTGATAAAGATGACCGTCCACCCGACCGAGCGGACAATCCGGACCGAAGACCTTGATACCACAGAGATGGTCTTCTCGGGCTCGACCGCCTACGGGATCGACCACGAGATGGAACACCTTGCCGGACGGGAGATCCGCGGGGAGGGACTCCGGGTCTTTCGGTGGAATAGTTGAGAGCCACTCCTCGCGGCTTTGCGTTCTCAAACGCTGGAATTTTGCCGGGCCGGTCTGAAAACCAGCCCATTATGCCTTCTTAAACCGGCTCTTCTCTGCACCGCACCGGGAACACGTCCAGGTCTCGGGCAGGTCTCCAAACTCTGTGCGAGGCCCGATCCCGCGGCCCGGCTCACCGGCCCTGGGATTGTAGACGTAACCGCAGAGTCCGCACCGGTATGATTCCATCATCTCATCACCTCACCGCCCCGACCGACCGCGATCTTACCTGGGGCACGGCCACCCATATATCTCCGGAGGGATAAGTACTCCGGTCAAAAGATCCAGGGATAAAGTCCCCGTAGAAAAACCCGTCAAGGACGGGCGGCACCGTCTCCTAGACGATTCGGCGTCGGATGCAATGAAACAACAGACGAACTCGCCTCCTGGAAGAGATCACCCGTTAAAGTCAAAGAGATCTGGAGATGAACCCGAGGCCGTCGGATTCCGGCGAAGGGGATCGATACGCAAACCTGCGCAGATCGCCAAAAAAAGAAGACAGGACCTTTACAACTTCTTAAACCGGCTCTTCCCCGCACCGCACCGTGGGCATTTCCAGGTCTCGGGCAGATCTTCAAACGCCGTTCCGGCCTTGATACCGTGGTCGAAATCGCCGATTGCAGGATTGTAGATATAGCCGCACAGAGTACATTGATACGAATCCACTACTTGTTCACCTCTCTATCCCAACCAATCACGAGGATGATAGGGCACAACGAGCATTATACTCAATGCACAATAAGCGCTCCGGTCACGAGACCGGGAAATGAAGTTCTTTTCCGGTGCGGCCATCGAGGAGGAGTGAGCGTTCGGCGTGGTCCGACGCGAGCACAATTCGGTAGACCGGGTAATAGATCGTCTCGAACCCGACGATCTCCGCCGTCGGCTCGAGGCCTTTGAGGATCGTCCGGAGCGATTCTTTCGTGACGTTCGCCTCCGGGGGATCGCCCCGGAGCGGCTCCATCGGGGGCTCTGACCCGGGACGGAGAGAAGAGAGCGCGGGGACCTCATCTGCGAGCAGTGGGACATAGATCTTTGTATCGCCCACCGTTTTTACCTCCGTGATGAGTTTCATCTTCTCAAGGCTCTTTACCGCCTTCTTCACCACATCGGGCGGGAGATGGGTCTCCGCCTCGATCTCGACCAGCGTCGAGCCGCCGTTTGCTAGCCCGGTGACGATCCTCACCGCGGCCTCATCGAGCCCCAGGAGCTCCGAGAACCCCGGCCTGACCTTCAGCCCACGGTCAATCTCGACGATGCACCCAGTATGTCCATCGATGACAAACGAGGCCGTCTTTGTCGATTTTTTGATGAATCCGCCGATGTAGCGAATCTCCACCCGGTGAAGCGGCCGATAAACCCGCTCTCCGGAGACGACCCTCTCTTCCGGCTCTAAGAAGAGGAGGCGGCGCTTCCGTCGTGCCATCGCAATATCAAGCGCCTCCTCGCGAAGCAACACCGGAACCACGGCATTCCCTGAAGGAGGATGATCATCTTTGCCTGCGGCGAGCGGCTCGACCGGCCCGATACCGGGGCTCGCCCACGGTTCGAGAGGCTTTGCGGGAACGAGCCTTGGAGTCAGCCCCCGGTGCTCGCAGAGCCGCTCGCGAAAGCGCATCTTCGTCTTCTCTCGAACAAGTTTTCCCATCACGAAGAACTCCCCGGGCTCGAGATCCGCAAGTTCCCCGGCCTCTTTGCGGGATGAGAAGAAGAGCCTGACAGCGTTGAGATCGTTCTCGATCGAGAGTTTTCCAAGGATCTGGCTATTACACTGCGAGAGAACGTTCTTTGTCACAAGGGAGGGGCGCTGGGTCGCGACCAGGAGGCCAAGCCCGCGCTTGCGCCCCCGGCGGGAGATCTCCTCGATCTTCTTTAGAGACTCGCCGGACTGCGGGATGAACTTGTCCGCCTCTTCGACAATCAAGAGGTACGGCTGCCGTAACTCGCTCTCGAGGTCATAGAGAATATTGGCGAGGTGAGCAACCTTTCCTTGCATATCGGTCTCCGAGACATCGAAGATCACTGCGGTCCGTGAACAGATCGCCTCCCGCATCAGTTCGCGGAGGTTTGCCCGCTCAATATCCACATCACATCCATCTCCGGACCCGATCCAGAGGAGGGGAAACAGATCCTTGAGCGAGGAGTACTCCCCCTCCGTATCGATGAGACAGAAACCCACCCGGGCCAGCAGAAGCTGCTCACAGAGGACTGCAATCCCCCAGCTCTTCCCGGCGCCCGACTGCGCGATGATACAGGTCCTTCCGGTCACCAGCTCCTGGGCATCGATGGCGATCTCCCGGTCGCCGGCCATCCCGATTACGAGGTCCATCCGTTAAGGAGATCACAGGGTCTTTGGAGTTTTAACACTTACTCTCTTCACCGGAGAGTTTTATTTTTAAAATTGTTGAATATTCAAGGCTTTTTGTTCCTATAAAGCGAGAGAAAGACACCGATTGCCGAGAGGACCGCGAAGGCAAGGAAGATCAGCCGCACGCTCAGCAGGAATTCTGGATATATCGCAGGCGTGACGGCGGTCGCCCCCATGATGATTGCAAAGACCACGAGGACCGCCCCCATGCTCAGCATCATGCCAAGCGACCGCATCATTGCCGTCATCGCCGATGCGCACCCGTAGTCCCGCTTCGTGACGGAACCCATGATGGCGGTGGTGTTCGGGGACGAAAAAAGCCCAACCCCAACACCCATGAGGATCAGGAGGGCGAGGATCACAGCTATCGGCGTAGTCTCCCCGAGCAGGAAGAAGCCGAAGAGTGCCGCACCCGATATCCCCATCCCCACCGAGGCAACGTGTCCGGGCGATATCCGGTCGGCGAGACGGCCTGAGACCGGGGCAACGAAGGCCTGGACGATCGGCTGGACCAGGAGCATGGTGCCAGCGGTGACGGGATCGTAGCCCCGTATGTACTGGAGGTAGAGAGAGAGGAGGAACCCGACCGCGTAGGTGGCGCTGTAGTTGATCAGGGCGGCGGCGTTTGAGGCCGCAAAGATCCGGTTCTCCATGATGAGGGGGACCGGGAGGAGGGGGCAGGGCTGGCGCCGCTCTACCCGGAAGAAGGCCACTCCCAGCAGGAGGGCCGCGACAAGGAGGGCAAGGCCGGCCGGGGTGGTCACCGAGGCCAGGCCCAGGAAGAGGCAGAGGATCAGGGCCGAGGAGAGGACCAGCCCGGGGGCATCGAAGTGCTCCTGCTGCCGCTCGTTTAAGAACGCCGGGAACCTTCCAGCGTAGACGAGCGCCGGAACGGCAAGCAGCGAGGTCAGGATGAAGATGCTCCGCCAGCCGAAGAACTGGGTCAGAACGCCCCCGAGGAACGGCCCGAGCGAGAGCCCGGCGTAGACGGCGGTGACGTTGAGGCCTATGGCAGCGCCCCGCTCGCCCGGCGGGTAGAGCTGCGTGATCAGGGCCACGCTGTTTGCGTAGATCAGGGCGCCGCCGACCCCCTGCACGAAGCGGAAGACGAGGAGGAGATCGAGCGAGGGGGTGAAGATGGTGAGGAGGGAACCCGCGGTATAGATGACGGCACCAAGCAAAAAGACCGTGACCCTCCCACGGGTGTCACCGAACCGCCCTGCCGGGAGGAGGAAGATGACCGTCGCGAGGAGGTAGGCGCTGGAGATCCAGGCGAGTGTTGTGGCATCCGCAGAGAACTCGCTCCCGATGGCCGGGAGGGCAAGGTTGATTGCCGAACCCGTGAACGGGTTGAGGAACGTAACAATTGTGACCAATAATAGGATGAATCCCCGCGAATATGTCTGCCCATCGCCCTGCCGCATTCTTGTCACTCATCTCACCAGGTTCCCGATCTGCACCCGGGGCCTATGCTGCAAAAATATTTGTGTTCGCGAGAGATAAGGGCACTGCTGCGGCCCAACCATGCAGTACAATTAATGAGATTACTCTTCTAAGTCCTCCGGGAACATGCCCAATCATTCCCCTGATGACCGGCGGGATCTGCGTGACCTCTCGATCCGGCTCATCCTACTCCTTGGCATCGTAAGCCTCTGCGGGAGCCTGATCTCAAACGGCGCACGGAGTGTCACGGGGCCCTACATTCTCCTCCTTGGAGGAAGTGCGGCGGTCGTCGGGCTGGTTGCCGGGTTTGGTGAGTTCATAGGATATGCGCTCCGGTCTGCGACCGGTGCCTACGTTGACCAGAGTCGTCGTTACTGGAACGTGGCGATGGGTGGCTACGGTCTGCTCGCCGTAATCCCGCTTCTTGCGTTCGTCCATCAGTGGGAGGCTGCAGCCCTCCTCATCATCGCCGAGCGGATCGGAAAAGCCATCAGGACGCCGGCACGGGATACGATCCTCTCCCACGCGACAACGGCAATAGGGAGAGGGTGGGGATTCGGGGTTCATAAGGCGCTCGATCAGGTCGGCGCCGTCATAGGGCCCCTCGTCATGGCCGCCGCACTCGCCGCTACCGGCGGCTACGCTCCGGGTTTTCTCCTGCTCGGGATCCCGCTTGCCGGTGTTGCAGTAATACTCTTCTTCGCACGATCGTCTGTGCCGAGACCGGGACGCCTGGAGGCAGACGGGGGAACCAGAGTGACCGGAGACGATCTGCCCGGGGTCATGCCCTACGCGACGTTCATCTTCCTCGGCATGGCTGGGTTTGCCAACTTCCCGCTCATCTCCTTTCACTTAAAGGCCCAATCGGTCATCCCCGACGCCGCCATCCCCCTCTATTACGCCTCAGCGATGATGGTCTCGGTCGTTGTCGCCCTGCTCATCGGGCGGGTCTTCGATCGTCTCGGCACCCATGTCCTCCTCACCATCCCGGTCTTCAGCATTTCAACGGTCCTGCTCGCCTTCTCACCCACGCCGGGCACGGCACTCGCCGGATCACTCGTCTGGGGGGCGGGGATCGGGATCTTTGAGACGGTTCTCCGGGCATCGATCGCAGAGTCCACCGCGGCGGCCCGGAGGGGACAGGTCTACGGCGTCATGAGCGCGATTTTCGGGACCGCATGGTTCGTAGGAAGCGCCGTGATGGGCGTTCTCTATGATGTATCCCTCGAGCATATCGTCGCGTACGTCGTCATTGTCGAGATTGCAGCGCTGGTCGCCTACCTCTGGATCTACCGCTCCCGGATCGCAGTCAAGTTCCAGGAAGGGATCGGGAACCTCATCCCGTAGGTCGCCGGCGCTCCACCATCCACGCCTTCAGCGCTCCACCGACGGCACCGCCGATGGCGCCGAGGATCCCGAAGTAGAGAGCGAGAAGAAAGAGAAGAACGGTGATCCCGAGGCCGATGAGTGTGCCGATAGGACCAAGGAGCGCCGTCCCCCCCACGACGGCAATAACCGAGAAGATCGCAGCGACGATGAGCCCGTCGAGGAGCCCGCCGAGGGCCCCCCTGACCGCCCCGGGCGGGCCGAGGTAGCCGCCGATGATCCCTCCGACGATCGGGCCTGCTACCGGGAAGAAGGGGCTGATGAAGAGCATGAAGATAAACCCCACGAGCGCCGATATCCAGAAAGATCCCTGCTCAGCCAACTAGGGCCTCCCGGGTTGAGAAGAGCCGGGGAGGAGAGGCCTCCCCGGAATTTGTCCAACTACCATCTCACCGCCGGATCGCCCCGGCAATGGCCCCGCCGATCAGCGAGAGGATGCCCTGGTAGATGAACGCCATCACGACGATGACGAGCGATGTCCCGAGGCCCGCGATGAACCCGAATGCTCCCAGGAGTACGGTACCACCGATAAGGAGCAGTATCGCAATGACGATGGCACCGAGGATGCCGGCAAACAGCCCGGCCTTTGCTCCGGTTCCTATCCCGCGCCCGGCCATCCACCCGGCAACAAACCCCCCTACCAGCGGTCCAATGACCGGCAGCAGGAAGCCGAGGATGAGTCCAACGAGCCACCCGACGATGACGCCCATCCAGAAGTTATTAGCCATACTCTTCCACCTCCGCCGGAAATTTGGGGATGATGTATATAAACATTGGGGTTATGAGTCGGTTATCGATGTATCAGTGTTCCTGCACGCCCGGAGAGGGCAAGTGAAGCCTGTTCAAGCGATGCAATGATTGCACGCTCTCCGCCGGCCTCAAGGAAGTCGATGGCCGACTCGATCTTCGGCCCCATGCTCCCCGGCGGGAACTGCCCCGCCGCGAGGTGATCGCGTGCCTCGGCAACCGTCATCTCGTGGATATCCTGCTGCCCGGGCCTTCCGTAATTTACGGCGACACGCTCGACGTCGGTGAGAATCAGGAGATCTATTGCGCCAACGAGCCGTGCGAGGAGGGCTGCAGTATAATCTTTGTCCACCACCGCCTCGACGCCCCGAAGCATGCTCCCGGGCTTTGCGACCACCGGGACGCCCCCGCCGCCTGCGGCGATCACGATCACGCCGGCCAAAAAGAGCCGGAGAATCGCCTCTCCTTCCATGAGGGCGATCGGACGCGGAGAGGGGACCACACGACGGTAACCCTGCCTCGGGATCTGCACCATCCGCCAGCCCATCTCTTCCTGAAGCCGTCTAGCCTGCATAGCGGTGTAAAACGGACCGATGGGCTTTGTCGGATTCTCAAACGCCGGGTCGTCCCCGGCAACAAGGGTCTGGGTGAGCACGGTCGCGACCGGGCAGCCGATGCCGGCCGCAGTGAGGGCTTCCTGCATCGACTGCTGGAGAAGGTAGCCGATCATCCCCTGACTCTCCGCCCCGCAGACATCAAGCGGCATCGGCGGAAGAACGTCCTTCGCCATCTCGTTTTTGAGGAGGATATCTCCGACTTGAGGGCCGTTCCCGTGGGTGATGACGACGGCATACCCCTCACCCACGATCCCGGCGATCTCGTGAGAGGCGCGCCTGACGTTCGCAGCCTGCTCCTCAGCGGTTCCCGTCTCCCGGTGACGGAGAATGGCGTTCCCGCCAAGCGCAATCACCACACCTCTCTTGCCCATCCCCTTCACCCCCGCTCCAATGTACAGGTCATGCAATGGGGGCCGCCGTAGCCTCCCGTCAGGTTCACGAGGTGAAGCGGGCAGACTTCGATGCCGTGTCGGGAGAACTCCGCCTTGTGCGGGAAGAACCGTCCTTCGTTCTGTATCCGGCGGTAATCATCCTCCGCGTGGGAAAGGAGCCGCCCGTAGCGCTCCGGGTCGCGCGCGGCCTTCTCCGCCAGGTTGGAGAGCACCGTCCGCATCACCCGCTCCCCCTCCACCGCAAGGATACTCCCGTCGCGGATGCAGAGGATGTTTGCGGCGTAGGAGAGCTGCTCCAGGATCGAGAGATCGATGACCGAGAAATCCTTCGATCGGATATAATCATAGAGGTTCGTCGTCTCGCCCGAGACCTCGTAGCCAGTGCCCGTCCGGTGGTAGACCTCGACCTGCGCCCGCTGGAGGAGGACATTAGAGCCGATCACGACGCCGCTCCCTGCGACGTTGAAGTAGGTATCAAGGTGCATATCGACCATCGGATCGGGACGGTCGCTCGGGATGAGCGGGTGGCCCGGCTGATGGACGACGCCGACCTCGTCGAAGATCGGGACGAAGTCGAGGAACTGGCTTACCCCGGCACGGTTCGTCCGGTCCCCGGTGCCGAGAAGGGCGAACTCCCCCATCGGCATGAAATCGCCGCCCTCAAACGTCCCCGGTTCTTCGATCGTCCCGGCGATCGGGATGCCGAGGATCTCCCAGAGGAGCCTGGTAATATCGGGCTCTCGAGCCCGCTGCCGTTTTGCCGGTCGGGCGACGACGAGGCCGCAATCGGTCATCGCCTGCTGATCCCGCATGAAGTATAGGTTCGCGAGCGGTTCCTGCCCCGGGATCCGGACGTCCACCCCGCCGTGGGGGTGCCCCCATCCGACCTCGATGATCGGGTTCAAGAGGAGAAGTGTGAAGAAATGCAGCGAGTCCAGAGCGGCGGCGTTCTGCTCCATGCTCCGGCGGGCCTCCGAAACCTCTCTCCTCCCCCCCTTGAGAGTGACGGTCCCATATGCCCGGTCGACAAGCCGCCGGCGTACCGCAGGGTCACGGTCGGCGGCATCGAGGATCGTCTCTTTGAGGTGCAGGACGCGGACACCGAAATCCTCGCGGAGGGTCTGCACGAGGATATCATGCTCCCTACGCGCCTCATAGCGGCTGAATGCCCGCTCGTAGAGCGCTGCATACGGCTCAAGCAACCCAAAGAACATCTCGATCCCGGGACGGTGGACGGCCACCGTCCGAAGCGGCTCCCATTCCGCTCGCACACCCACTACCACCTCACTCACCACCTTCGCCGGGAAGCGACAGCGTAGTACGCAATCATCACCCCGATCGCTGTTGCAGCCGCAAGGACCCAGTTTCACTCTCCCGCCGATGATGAAGCTGATCCCGGTGAAGACTGCCAGCGCCAGCAAGCCGTAAAGGATAACTTTTGCGTATCGGTTCATCTCAGGGGACTCTCTCGCTCGCGAATGGATAAACCTGCCGCGAACAAGACCCATGAGCCGGGTTGGAGATCTGTCCGAACCAGAGAGCGGCGGCTCAAAGCAGCAACCCGCCGTACTTGCGGCCATCAGTCTGATTCCCGGGCAACTTTACCCCTGCAGCAACCCCATGCCGGCTGATTACAACCCGAGAACGTCCAGCACCCAAAGACCGAACAGGATCATCCCCACCCGCAGTTTCCCGACGAGGTTATTCCCCTCAATCGTGACGGTACCGTTCCTCATCGCAGCCCGGAAGGCATCAAACGGCTGATCTGAATGCATGACGCTCTCGACCGTCGAGGAATCGGTCGTTACCGTGGCGATGGGATTTGATCGGCTTTTTGCGTCGAACTGGACGACCTTGCGGTCATGGAAGGTGATCCCGATGACCAGCACACCGTCCGGTGAGTTGACGTGGAGGTTGACCTCTTCGTTCGCGAACGGCCCGGTCACCCATCCCGGCAGCCGGTCTGCGTAGCCGTTGTAGGTCAGGGTATACTCACGCATCGCAAAGAGGAGATTGACCTCCGCCTGGCTCAGATCGGCATTCTCGATCACAAGCCCGCCTGCCGGCACGACAGAGACCAGAACTGCGAAGAGGAGGCAAAAGACCGCCCAAAAAGACCGGATCACCACAGCCCTCCCGCCAGATCCTTACCTTCCGGCACGCCGGCTCCAGGAAGGATGCAGTTTGGAGTTCGAGGACTAGAATCGCTGGTATTGGTGAGATAGGGATAGCCGCACATGCCGTATCTGAGAGGGGATGTAGGGGTCCAGGTATTTTATGATATCCATCAGGGTCGGCCGCCGAAAAGTTACGTGGGTGGTTTTGCCGACCTGCCCCTTACCCCGGGATGCAGCGGGAGGGAGAAACCGGAGATCTGATTGATTTCCAGGCCAGGCTGCTCGCATTCCACAGGGAAAGGGAGATATGGTAGCACTCGTATTGGATGGAGAACGCAAGACAATCCCCGGTCCGGGGTGGGGCGGAACGGTGACCGATGGAAGAAGAGAATATCATCGAGGTGCGGGATCTCGAGCATGTTTTCGACGGTTTTGCGGCGGTGCGCGGCATCAGTTTCACCGTCAGGAGAGGTGAGATCTTCTCCTTCCTCGGCCCCAACGGTGCCGGAAAGAGCACCACCATCAACATCCTGACGACGCTGCTCCCTCTCCAGAAGGGGACGGTGAGGGTAGCCGGCTACGACGTCGCACGGGAGCCCTCACGGGTCAGGGAATCCATCGGCATCGTCTTCCAGGACGATGTGCTCGACCGCGATCTCACCGTCTGGGAGACAATGGAGTTCCACGGGCGGCTCTACAGCATCCCCCGTGACGAGCGGCGACGGCGGATCGACGACCTGCTCCGGGTCGTGGAACTCGGCCCAAAGCGAAACGAACAGACGAAGAACCTCTCGGGCGGTATGAAGCGCCGGCTCCAGATCGCCCGGGGGCTGATGACCCGGCCGAAGGTCCTCTTCCTCGACGAGCCGACGCTGGGGCTCGACCCGCAGACACGGATGCGGATATGGGATTACATACGGGAGGTGAACAGAGCAGGAACGACGATATTCCTGACGACGCACTACATGGAGGAGGCCGATATGCTCTCAGACCGGATCAGCATCATCGATAACGGAAAGATCATTGCTTCCGGAACCCCGGAGGAACTGAAGAACGCTCTCGGCGAGGACGTCGTCTATCTTGAGACAAGAGACAACGCAAGGGCCCGGGAGAGCCTTCGAGGGGTCAAGGAGATCCGGTCGATCAAGGAGTCGACCCGGGGGCTCTCGATCACAATCGCGGCCGACGGGAGCCACTGCCTCCCCGGGATCGTCGAGCGGGTCCGCAACGCCGGGATCGAGATATCGAGCGTGAACCTAAAGAAACCGACGATGGATGATGTCTTCGTCCATTACACCGGTAGAGAACTGCGGGACGCCGGAGCGTGAGTGCCATGGGCTGGGAGTTTCTCACCGTCTACTGGCGGGAGATGATCCGGTTCGTCCGGTTCAGGACGCAACTCTTCGCATCGCTTCTCCAGCCGGCACTCTGGATGGCGTTCTTCGGGGTCGCCATGTCGTCGAACATCAACCGATTCACCTCGGCCGTTCCGGCCCCGCCCGGAGTCTTTTCGGTCGATTACCTCACCTTCATGGCCGCCGGCGTGATCGCGATGACAACCCTCTTTACGAGCCTTTTTGGGGGTATCAGCCTCCTCTTTGATAAGAACTGGGGACTGATGCGCGAGATGCTCGCAAGCCCCATGCCCCGGACCCATATCATGATGGGGATCAGTCTCTCGGGGATGACAAAGTCGTTCATCCAGGTGACCATCATCATGATCTTCGGGCTCATCCTCGGGGTGCAGTTCTTCCCGGGATACTCACTCGACGAGATCGCCACCTCGGTCATCGGGATATACGCGTTTGTCGGCGTCTTCTCGCTCGGGTTCCTCCTCTTCTCCTCAAACATCTCAATGCGCCTTGAGACCCCCGAAGGGCTGCAGGGGATCATAACGCTTCTGACGCTACCGATATTCTTCGTCTCGAACGCCCTCTACCCGATCCAGGGATTTCCCGAGATCCTGCAGACGCTCTCGATCCTCAACCCGCTCACCCACCTGGTCCGCGGGATCCGCTACTTTGCTCTCGGGAACGACTTCTTTGCCGTCGGGGCCCACTACTCCTACACCGTAACCGATGCGCTTACATCATTCGCATACCTCGCGATCTTCGCGGCGCTGATGTACATCCTCGCCCGCCGGACGTTTCAGAAGGCGGTAGTTACATGATAGATGGGTGAGTGAGTGTAACTATGCAGAAACCCGCATGTGCAATCCTGACGATGCTGATGCTCATCGCTTCCGCCGCCCTTTCCGGGTGCACCGGGATACCGGATCTTGAGGCGACGGAGGAGTTCAACCGGACGGTCACGGTGGAGCCCGGAAGCGAGGTCGTCGTGATCAACCGCAATGGAGGCGTGACCGTGGACGTTCGGGAGGGGGAGACCGTCACCGTCAGTGCGGTCAAACGGTCCGCCTACGGCCAGACGGAGCTTGACAAAGTCCAGATTGTGGTGACAGAGGGCGATCCCCTCCGGATCGAGACGGTGCACACCGCACAAGACCCGCAGGTGAACGTGGACTGCACGATCCATCTGCCGCCGGCGACCGTCCTTCTGCGGGCCGAGAGTTCGAACGGCCCGATCGATCTTGCCGGGGCAAGGGTGAACGGAACGGAGCTTTTGACCTCAAACGGCCCCATACGGGTCGACGGCGCTCCCGGAGGCGATATTACAGCAGACTCCTCAAACGGGCCGATCGAGGTTCGGGGAGCCGATGGCTACGTCACCGCAAGGACCAGCAATGGCCATATCACGGTGGAGGAGTCCGCTGGGGTCATGGAACTCCGGACATCCAACGGCCCGATCACCGCAAGCATCCCGGCCGTCCGGGGTGATGTAAAGATAACCACCAGCAACGGCGCGATTACGCTTCGGCTCGCGGAGACCCTGGACGCCCGCCTGATTGCCACCACCTCAGGCGGCAGGATCGCGGCAAGCAACCTCCCGCTCCAGCTCGAGGAGTCGTCGGGGACCCGGATCGTGGGCACCCTCGGCGATGGGGGACCAACGATCACCGTCACCACATCGAACGGGGGCATCAACCTGGAAGGGCTCTGACCCCACAACCTTTTACCCGCCCGGGACCTATCTTCGAATACCCAATGAACCGCTCACACCTCCTCTTCTTCACCGTTGCAGGGAGGACCTGTGCACTCCCTCTCGCCGCCGTCCGGCAGGTCGTCGGCATGGCAGCGCTCTCGCCGGAGAGCAGGGATGGAGGAGACGGTACCGTGAACCTGCACGGGGAGACCATCCCGGTCTATCCAGTCCGGGATCTCCTCGGGCTCCCGGGTCGTCCGCCACTCCCGACGGACGTCCTCATCATTACTCATGCCAGGCCGGACTGCATGGCCCTCCGGGTGGATGGGGTGCAGGGAGTGCGGGAGGGGAGCCTCCCCGCCGACGACGGCACGACCTCCCACCCGGGTGTGCACCTGGCCGGTGACGGGACGATTATCATCCATGATCCCGGTGCACTCTGTGCTGCAGAAGAGCGCGAGCGGTTCTCCATACCTCCAGCCGGAGAGGAGACCGCCCCGGGGATAGAGCGCAGAGGTGCAATGGAGGATAAGGAGGACCATGCGGCCGTAACCTCGGACATCCTCACCTTCCGGCTCGCCGGCCGCGAGTACGCCATCGAGACGCGATACATCCGGGAAGTCTTCATCATCCGTGAGATCACGCCGGTGCCCGGGGTGCCCGATTTCATCGCCGGGATCTGTGCCGTAAGAGGAGAGATCATCTCCGTCGTCGACCTTGCCCGGATCCTCTCGATCCCGAAACAGGGGTTGACAGACCTCAACAGGGTCATCGTCCTCTCCGACGGGAAGATGACGTTCGGGATCCTCGCGGACTATATCACGGACATCGGCACCATCTCGAGAGACGACATTGCTCCGGCGGAGCCCGGGATGACGCCGATCGGAGAACAGTATCTCCTGGGTGTTGCAGAAGGCTCACTGATTCTCCTCGATGCGGCGGCAATCCTTGCCGATCCGAGAATGCTGGTTCACCAGACGAGGCAATAGAGTCTCATTCCAGCCATATTTTTAGAGTCAATCACCGGGAAATTTCAGTTTTATATGGAACATTATTTAACCCAGGGTGCGCACCCATCTATTTAGTTATACTGAAGGGAGGAGAGCGGGTATAAAATGTTCACATTTTTTTCGGATATGAAAGTCGGGACAAAGATCCTCGTCATCTGTCTCTTTCTGGCAATCATCCCGACGCTTATGCTTGGCGTGGTAGCGTATACCAGCTCGAGCGGTGTGATTAATGATCAGATCGAGACGCTGCTTGAGACGCAGGTGCATGATGCACGAGGATGGACCAACGACGTCTACAAACTCACACGCAATAAAGTAAACAGCGACCTCAACGTTCTCCGGGAGAACTTCTACGCCCGCGGCACCCCCGAAGTGATCAACGGAAAACTGGCACTGGTAAACGAGAACGGCGACACCTACATCATCAATGACAATTTCGAGATCGTCGATCAGGTCCAGTCCCTGGTCGGTGGAGCGGCGACGGTCTTTCAAGTATACGGCGACCATGCTGTCCGGATATCCACGAACGTCATCGGAACGGACGGTAGTCGCGCTGTCGGGACCGAGTTGACCCAGAACGTCTATGATGTGGTCGTGAAACAGGGAGAGACATATTACGGGAGCAGGGACCTCTTTGGCAAGCGCTACGTCACCGCGTACGAGCCGATAAAAGATAGCAGCGGCAAAATCGTCGGGGTCCTCTTCGTCGGGACGGAGGAAGAGGAGACGCTCGATGTCATCAAAGCGAGCCTCAAGGATACGGTCATCGGCAACAACGGCTATATGTTCGTCATCGACAGCACCGGGCAGGTTCTCGTTCACCCCTCCCTCGAAGGCGAGAACTGGTCCAGCGAAGAGTTCGTGCAGGAGATGTTCCAGAATAAGGTCGGGAACATCCGCCACGAGATCGACGGCGTCGATATGATAGACGCCTACACCTACTACGAGCCGCTCGACTGGTACATTGTCTCACGCGCCTACCTCTCCGATTTCACCGGGCCGATCGATACCATCCGAAATACGATCATCGTTGTCGTCCTCGCATCCATCGCCATCGGTGTCGCGATATCCATCCTCTTTGGCCGGTCGATCTCTGAACCTCTGCAACAGGTCGTGCTGATGCTCAAAGAGCTCCGCAACGGGCATCTCTCCGCCCGGCTCAACATCAAGCGGCAGGACGAAATCGGGGTCATGGCCGCCACGATGGATGAGTTCGCAAGCGATCTCCAGACGAACGTCGTCGGGAACTTAAAAAAGATCGCCCTCGGGGAGTATGTCCCCGAATTTCCGGTCATCGACGAGGGCGATGAGATCCGTCCTGCGCTCGCGATGATGGTCCAGGCGCTCGACCATCTCCATAAGGAGACGATCAAACTTACGGATGCCGCCCGTGCAGGAGACCTCTCGATCCGCGGTGATGAAAGAGCATTCCGCGGCGGTTACCGGAGGATTATCGCCGGGTTCAATAAGACTCTCGAATCGATAACCGAGCCCGTGAACGAGGCGATGCGGCTTGCCAGGTACTACGCTTCGGGGGACTTTACAGCCCGGTTCGACGAGAAGATCCCGGTTGCCGGCGAGTTCGTCGCCTACCGCGACGCACTCAATACCATCGGGATCGAGCTCTCCCGGCTGATGAAGTTGATCAGTGAGGAGCTCTACGAAGGAATTTCGGTCCTATCGCTTGCATCGAACGAGATCCTGGCGGTCACGAATCAACTCTCCGCGGCCAGTTCACAGACGGCGGCAACGGTGAACGAGACCTCGGATGCCGTCGAGAACGTCAGAAAGAAGACCGAACTCGTGAACCTGAAGGCAAAAATGGTCTCCGAGAAGGCAATCCGGGCGCTCGACGTCTCAAAGGACGGTCAGAAATCGGTCCGGGAGATTCTGGACGGTATGAACCGGATCCAGCAGCAGATGGATATCATCCGGGCAAACGTAATCCGGCTCTCGGAGCAGAGCCAGGCGGTCGGCGAGATCATTGCAACGGTGACCGATATCTCCGAGCAGTCCAACCTGCTCGCGGTAAACGCCTCCATCGAAGCTGCAAAGGCCGGAGAGTTCGGGAGAGGGTTTGCGGTCGTCGCAAACGAGATCCATAACCTTGCCGAGCAGTCGAAGAAAGCGACCGCGAATATTCGGGTCATCCTCACCGACATCCAGCGTGGGATCTCCTCGACCGAGGTCTCGACCGAGCAGGGGACCCGATCTGTTGCGAATGCGGTCCGGCTGACGAGCAACGCCCAGGAGGCGATCGAGGTGCTCACCCAATCGATAGCCGACTCCTCAAAGGAGGTCATCGAGATCGCGGCGTCGATCCAGACACAGGCCTCAGAAGTTGACCAGATCTCCCGGGCAATGGAGAAGATCCGCGATGCCGCACAGAAGAACCTTGAGATCACGCATAAGGCAGAAAAGACCGCAGAAGACCTGCACGAACTCGGCGCCCGCTTAAAGAGGATCACCCAGCAGTATCAGGTTTAAAGACAATCATGGCCGGATCGGAAGACACGTTTCGTGCCCGCCTCCTCGAAACATTCCGCGAGGAGGCGGACGAATATCTGGATTCGATTACCGAGGGGCTTATCGAGCTCGAGAAGACCGGACCGACGTCCGAACTGATCGAATCGGTCTACCGCAAGACTCACAGCCTCAAAGGGGCGGCGCGTGCGGTCAACCTCCGCGAGATCGAGTCCATCTGCCAGAACCTCGAGACCGTCTTCGCCCGGATGAAACGGGGCGAGTATATACCCGGGGCAGACGACTTCGACCTCTTTTTCCGGACGCTCGCGGTGGTAAAAGCGCTTCTTTTGGGAGAGAGGCCGCTGGTTCCGCCGGGCGAGATCGTCAAAGCCCTCCGTGCCCTCCCCCTCGAAAAGGAGGGGGTCGGGGGGGCAGATCCAGCCGTCCAGGAGAGTCGCGTTCCCGGCGATGAACCGATCGCGGAGGGAAAGATCAGCGGCACGGTCAGGATTGCGGCCCAGAAACTCGACCGGCTCATCGCCGGAGCCGACGACCTCCTCACGACACGGCTCTTTATTACGCAGCGGATACGGGAACTCGAGGAGATGGTGTCCCGTTTCTCTCTCTGGCAGTGGAACCACACCCAAGCGTTCAACGACCTGCACCTGATCCGCAGGAAGGTCTTCGGTGAAGAGAAAGAGGCGATTCCTCCCGATCTCATCCAGCCGCTCCAGCGCGTGGTCGAGTTCCTGGAGTACAACCGTGAGTTTGTGACCTACCTCCAGTACGATCTCGCAACGCATCTGCGTGCGATGGAGATCGATCGGTCGGCGCTTGAGGCGAGCACCACCGAGATCTCCGACCAGATCCGGGATGCCGCGCTGCTCCCGGCCTCAAACATGCTTGCACCGTTCTCTGCGTTTGTGCGGGAGTTCTCCCGGACATCGGGCAAATTGGTCGATCTTGAGATCGAAGGAGGGGAGATAGAGGTGGACCGACGCATCCTCGACGCCCTCAGAGAGCCCATCATGCATCTCGTACGAAACAGCATCGACCACGGGATCGAAGACCCAAATATCCGGGCCGCGCAGAAGAAACCGATCAAGGGCACCGTCTGGATCCGGGTCTCTCCCCGCTCCGGAAGCAGGGTCGCGATCGAGGTGGCCGACGATGGTGCCGGCATCGACAGCGCCGCGATCCGGCGCACCGCCGTCGAGAACGGGGTGATAACCGAGAGCGAGAGTGCAGCCCTCATCGACAGCGAGGCGATCTGGCTCATCTTCAGATCGGGGATGACGACGAGCCGGATCGTCACCGACCTCTCCGGGAGGGGGCTAGGGCTTGCGATCGTGGAGGACACCGTATCCCGCCTCGGGGGAGAGGTGACGGTCTCCTCGGCGGTCGGGAAGGGGACCACGATCACCCTGACCGTCCCGGTGCGGATGGCCACCCTCCGTGGGCTGCTCGTCCGGTCGGAGAAGCAGATCTACGTCCTTCCCATGCAGCAGGTAAAGCAGGTCCTCAGGGTGCGCTCAAAAGACCTGATCCCGGGCGTAGGCCATCCGAGAGTCAAGATCGGCCTAGAGACGATCGAGGTCTTCCGGCTCACCGATCTCCTGGGGATCCCCTCATCCGATCCTCCGCACGGGAAAACGCTTCAAACGCCCATCGTCGTGATCGCCTACGGAGCAGGGCAGATCGCGTGCATGGTCGACGAGGTGATCCGGGTGCAGGAGATCGTCGTCCGGCCGCTCGGGAGCCAGCTTCGCTCCGTTCGGAGGGTTGAAGGAGCCGTTATCCTCGGTGACGGAACCGTGGCGCTCGTCCTCGACCCGCTTGAACTCATCCAGGACGCGACACAGGCAGAGCGTCCGGCGAGGCGGACGGCACTCCCGGGTGAAGAGAGGCGCCGGATCCTCGTCGTGGAAGACTCGGTCACATCCCGGCTCTTGCTGCAGACGATCCTCGAAGGGGCCGGATATCACGTAGAGACCGCCACAGACGGTATCGATGCACTCGCAAAGCTTAAGCAACATGAGTATGATATGCTCGTTTCAGACGTAGATATGCCCCGGATGGACGGGGTTACGCTCACCAAGAAGATCCGTACCGGGGACCTGCACCTTGCCGACCTCCCGGTGGTGCTGATCACCTCGCTCGACTCGCCTGAAGACCGGGAGCAGGGGCGGGCGGCAGGGGCGGATGCCTACCTGGTCAAGAGCAACTTTGAGAGAGATGATTTCGTCGAGACGATTCACCGCCTGATGCATCGTCGCCGACGGTGGAGATAACGGAGAGACGAGATGCAAGAGTTACAGAAGAGAGAGCCGATGAGCATCCTGGTCGTGGAAGACAGTCGGACGCAGGCCGAGTTACTCCGACACATGCTTGAGGAGGAGGGTTATGACGTCACCCTGGCGGCGGATGGTGAGGTGGCGCTCCGGAGGATGGAGGCGGGACGGCCCGATATCGTGCTCACCGATATCCTGATGCCGGGAATGGACGGGTATGAACTCTGCCGCAGGATCAAGCAGATTTATCCGGGGATACCGGTCATCCTGGTCACCAATCTCTTTGATCCGGCCGACGTCCTGCGTGGCCTCGCCGCCGGGGCGGACAGTTTCATCGTCAAACCGGTCGAGCCCGGACTACTCCGCTCCCAGATCGAGGCCGTCATACGGGCGGCGGCGATGCCCGACCATGACGACGAGTCACCGGGGCTTAAAGTCCCCTTCGCCGGGAGCACCTACACAATCACGGCAGGGAAACTCCGGATCTTGAATACGCTTCTTTCGACCTACTCCATCGCGGTGGCGAAGAACGCCGAACTCCAGGAGGCGCAGGAGCAACTGCACTCCATAAATGAACAACTCCAGGCGACCGTGGAGGATCTCTCCCGCAGCAACGAGAGTCTTGAAGCGGAGATCCTGGAACGGAAACGCGTTGAAGCGGCGCTCGCGGACGCAAACAAGAAACTCCAGCTCATGGCAAGCATCACCCGTCACGACCTCTTAAATCAGCTTGCAGCGCTGGACGGATACCTGGATCTCGCACTCATGCTGCGCGAGCGGGATCCGGCGAATGCGTGGAAGCACATCGAGAGCGCCGGCGGGATGGTGAACCGGATCAGCAACACACTCCGGTTCACCGCCGACTACCAGAAGGTGGGTGCTGCCTCCCCCGCCTGGCAGGAGATCAGGACGCTCGTGGAACAATCCATTCAGAACACCCTACGGATCTCGGTGAATCTTATAAACAACGTTCCTCCGGACCTTGAGGTCTACGCCGATCCGCTCATCGGGCGGGTCTTCTCAAACCTGATTGAGAACTCCATCCGCCACGGAGTGAGGGTCACGACCATCACCTTCAGTCTTGAGCGGGATGGGGATGGATACATCATCCTCTACGAGGACGACGGCGTCGGGGTCGCGGCAGACGAGAAGGAGAAGATATTTTCATACGCATACGGCATGAACACCGGCCTCGGTCTCTTTTTAGCACGGGAGATCCTCGCCATCACCGGGATAACAATCCGGGAGACCGGAACCCCCGGCGTGGGAGCGCGGTTCGAACTCCTCTGCCCGGGGGAAGTGATCCGTGCAGGGTGAGTATGCGCCTGCGGGACTCACTATGAAGATCGGAAAACCCTTCGCCAGGGCCCGAAACCGGATTGCAGCCATTACCATCCTTGCAGCGCTCACCCTCGGCGGAAACCTGCTCGGCCTGCTCCTCGGCGCCCCACCGGGTCTCCTCCCCTCCCTCCCGCTCAGCATCCCGATCATCCTCGCGAGTTGCTGGTATCCCCGACGGGGAACGCTCTTTGCGCTGGGCCTTGCGGCCGTCTATGCGGTCACGGTCTTCCTCCTCTCCCCGCCCGATCCCCTGCTCCCGTTCACCATCCTCCCCCGTGCGGTCTTCCTCGTCCTGGTCGGCGGGGTGGTCGCGCTCCTCACAACCAGGCTCCGGGAGTCCGAACAGCAGATGCAGGATATCATCGAGTTTCTGCCGGATGCAACGTTCGCCATCGATCGTGAAGGAAAGGTCATCGCCTGGAACCGCGCGATCGAGGAGATGACCGGGGTAAAAAAGGAGGCCGTGCTCAACCGGGGCAACTACGAGCATGCCATACCATTCTACGGCAAACGACAGCCGCTCCTTGCGGATAAGATCCTCCAGGGCGAGGCCGGGGATCGAAAGATCCTCGTCTCAGAGACGACCATTCCCCACTTCCGGGACGGCAATGGAGCGCATATTCGTTTTACAGCGGCCCCACTCCTTGATGCAAACGGCAACGTCGCAGGAGCCATCGAGTCGATCCGGGACGTGAGCGATCAGGTCATGATGGAGACCGCGCTCAAGAACGCCAGTCATCAACTCAATACTCTTGCCGGGATCCTGCGCACCGACCTTGCAAACCGGCTTGCAGTCCTCTACGGCCACCTCTCGGTAGGTGTGATGAAGTTTGACGATCCCGCAGTCCTCTCCTTTATCGACGACCTGCACGATGCTGCAAACGGCATCCGGCGCCAGATCGAGATCTCGAGGGCATTCCGCGAGATCGGGCGACTGCCGCCGGCATGGATGCCCGTGCAGGAGACCGTCAGGAAAGCGGCCGTGGGCCTCTCGTTCGGGAGCGTCTCACTCGAAACATGGACCGAGCGGCTCGAAGTCTTCGCCGACCCGCATCTAGAGACGGTCTTTACCCACCTCCTTGAGAACGCTCTCGCACCGGGGATTGGGGCGAGTCGGATCGTCGTCACCTACCACCTGCGCCCGGACGGCTGCGCAATCGTCGTCGAAGACGACGGAACCGGCATTCCCTACCCGGAGAAGGAGAAACTCTTTGTCCAGCGGGAAGAGAGTTTCGGGCACGGGCTCTTCCTCGCCCACGAGATCCTCGCCATCACCGGGATAACAATCCGGGAGACCGGGATCCCCGGTGAGGGAGCGAAGTTCGAGATCCTCATCCCGCCTGGAGGCTACCGATTCTCCGAGACAAGCCAAACGGTGGAAGACCCGCAACCCGGATCTCACCTGGTGGTTCGGGAGCTCAGGAGTCCTGAGTTTGCGCTTGCAAACGATGTCTGGCGGGACTACCACGGCGTGACCGCAGACCCGACCCGGGACAGGATCTTTGCAACCTTTTGCGGGGAGCGGATCGTCTCTCTCGCCCGGTGCAGGAGGCATTCCGACGGCAGCATGGAGGTCGACGGCGTCTTCACGCCTGAGCCCTGCCGCGGCAGGGGGTATTCCCGCATGGCGGTGGCCGCTCTCGTCGTGGCCTGCCACAACGACGACCTCTACATGTACGCGGTCGAGAGCCTCGCCGGGTTTTATGCGGAGTTCGGGTTCGTCTCGATACCGGAACGCGACCTCCCCTCCCCCATCCGGGAGCGCTATACCTGGGCGGCGGGGAATATGGAAGGCGCAGAGATCCGGCCGATGCACCGGAGAGCCGGGTTGTAGATCTTAGGGCACAACCCTTATCCCCTGCGGCCAGAGAATACCAAAAAGAGGAGCCGATACCCTATGGCAGACGTCTATTTCGCAAACCTCAGGGCGAGAAGTCACCATGAGAGCAAAGTCGAGAAGATCCGCCGCCTCTTCGATGCAGCCGATTTCGATGCGGTGATCCGGCCCGACGATCTTACGGCCATCAAACTGCACGTCGGAGAGCGGGGGTGCGACACCTACATCCACCCGGTCTTTGCCCGGCAGGTGATTGATAAGGTGAAGGAGCGTGGGGCTCACCCGTTCATCACCGACACCGCCACCCTGTATGCGGGGAGCCGCGCAGATGCCGTCAGGCATACCGTCACCGCCATCGAGCACGGGTTTGCGTACGCAGTCGTCGGCGCCCCGGTCATCATCGCCGACGGTCTCCGGGGCCGCTACTGGCGTGAGGTCCCGATCGGCGGGAAGCATTTTGAGAGCGTCCGGATTGCGGGAAGCATCCTCGATGCCGACAGCATGCTCGTCCTCTCTCACGTCAAGGGCCACGACCTTGCCGGGTTCGGGGGGGCTATCAAGAACCTGGCGATGGGCTGCGCCCCACCGTCGGGGAAGGCGGAGCAGCATGCCGGTCGGCCGATTGTGGAGAGCGAGCGCTGCGGAGGGTGCGGGAAGTGCACCCGGGTCTGCCCGCAGGCGGCGATGACCCTCGCCGACGGGCGGGCGATCCTCAACCCGGAGCACTGTGTCGGGTGCGGCGACTGCATGCGGGCCTGTCCAACAGGCGCGATCGAGTTCGACTGGAGAACAGAGATCCGGCCGTTCCTCGAACGGCTCTGTGAGTATGCCCTCGGTGCCGTTCACGATAAACCCGGGAGGGTCGGCTACATCAACTTCCTCCTCGGCATCACTCCCGACTGCGACTGCGTCCCCTGGAGCGACGCTGTGATCGTCCCGGATATCGGGATCCTCGCCTCGACCGACCCGGTCGCGATCGACCACGCGAGCCTCGACCTCGTCAACAGCGAGCGCGGAATTCCCAAAACGGCGCTCGAGAAGAACCTCTCCCCCGGTGAGGACAAATTTAAGGGCGTCTGGGACTACACAGATAGTAACTACCAGATCGAGTACGCAGCCGCTATCGGGCTTGGAGATGCCGACTACCGGCTGATCGAGGTGTGAAATGGCGACAGGAAAAGTGATACTGCTCTGCGGGAGCCCGCGGCTAGAGGGAAACACCGCACAGGTGCTCGCCGAATGCGCAAAGGTCATCGAAGCCGAGGGGCTTGAGACTGAAACCGTACTGCTTGCAGAAAAGAAGATCCTCTCCTGCACGGCCTGCGGGCTCTGTTCCAACGGGGAGTGCGCTCTCGACGACGACTTAAACGAGATCATCGAGAAACTCCGGGGAGCGGAGGGATTCATCGTCGGAACCCCGGTCTACTTCGGGACCGCCCGGGGTGACGTTATGGCGGCGCTGCAGCGGATCGGGATGGTCTCAATGGCCTCCGACGGGTTCCTCTCCCGGATGGTGGGCGGCCCGATCGCCGTGGCGCGGCGCGGCGGACATACCGCAACGCTCCAGGAACTGCTGATGTTTTACCTGATCAACGATATGATCGTGCCGGGCTCGACCTACTGGAACATGGTCTTTGGCTGGGCCCCGGGTGAGGCCCTGACCGATGAGGAAGGGATGCGAACGGTCCGGCGGTTCGCCGAGAACGTGGCATATTTGATCAAAAAGTTGCACTGATAGGGCATCTCAAAAGAAGAACCTTTTTTAGTCTGCCCGGAAGAGGGATCACCATGGATCTTTCGTCTGAAATGATCAGCCCGGATGTCGCGAACACGGCACCACTGACCCGGCGGGAGATCGCAGAACTTCTGCCGGAGGTTCCGGACTGGAGATTTGAAGACGGTCGACTCTGCGCCCGGTTTGCCTGCAGGGAGTTTTCCGAAGCCCTGAGCTTGCTCTGCGAGATCGCCGCGTTTGCCGCGCGGGAGCGTCACCTCCCGGATATCGGGATCCGCGAGAACCGGTATGTGGATGTGGCCTGGTACACCTACGCCATCGGCGGGCTCTCCAGAAACGATTTCATCATGGCCGCACGACTCTCCAAACGGTTCCGATCCCGGGAGGGCGGGGGCCTTTAGCCGATCTCAAAAGCCCGCGCAACCTTCGATCTGATGGTCTCTTTCGGAAGCGCACCGACCACCCGGTCGACAAGCGCGCCGTTTGCGAAGAAGAGGAGCGTCGGTATTGCCGATATACCAAAGCGCATGGCCACCCGGGAGTTCTGGTCGACATTGCACTTGCAAAAAGTCACCCTGCCGGCGAAGTCACGCGCAAGTTCCTCGATAATCGGGGCCACCATCCGACAGGGGCCGCACCATTCCGCCCAGACGTCGACAACAACGAACGGATGATCCCGTATAGTCTTTTGAAACGTATCGTCCGTGATCTCGATAACACCCGCCTGTTTGCCAAGGAGGCGAGCCTCCATCTCCCGGAGGCGCTCTTCCCGGAGACGCTGCAGTTCATCGTCCGTCGGTTCTCTCTCTACCATAGACTGCAGGTATGGTAAACGGCCCTATTAAAAATTGCGCGAGAATTCCCGGAATTCGCGGGGCGAAGACGTAAGGGCGATTGCCGGGCTCTCAGATAATTATATATCACCAAACGTACAATACTACATACCTCACAAGTAAGAAGCGAGGTGGGGTAGTCAGGAAATCCCGGCGGGCTCATAACCCGTAGATCGATGGTTCAAATCCATCCCTCGCTATGTCCGGTTCTTCTCTGTTTTGCATTTTGCAGCATTTCCTCCTGCACCGTTTGTATCACTCTAATCATAACCCAAAAGTCCCAAACACCAGACTAGGGAGTATTGCGACACACAAAAAAGAGAGCCTTCGCGGGTGAAAATTTAAGAGAGGGACTTACGCCGTCCTCTCTTTCTCCATCTTGAAGGATGAGAGGTCGGCCTGGTGGGTGCCGGCCACATAGTCCACGATGCAGTGGCAACTCCGCTCCCCGGGGATATCCACAGGGTAACATCCCGTCAGGCATCCGGTGCAGAGGTTCGTCTCGCTCCACCCGATCGCCTCCACCAGATCCTCCAGCGGGATATAGGCGAGCGTCGTCGCCCCGACGCTCTCCCGGACCGCTTCAACATCCCTGCTGCTTGCGATGAGCTCCGCCCGCGTGGGCATATCCACCCCGAGATAGCAGGGCGCGATGATCGGCGGGGAACCGACCCGGAGATGGATCTCCTCTGCCCCCGCTTCCCGGATCATGTTCACGATCCGGCGGGAGGTCGTCCCCCGGACGATGCTGTCGTCGACGAGGACCACGCGTTTGTCTTTGAGGTTACCCCTGACGGTATTGAGTTTGATCCGGACCGCCCGCTCCCGCTGCTGCTGGGTCGGCATGATGAACGTCCGGCCCATGTACCGGTTCTTCATCAGTCCCTCGACGAACGGGATGCAGGACCGTTCGGCGTAACCTGCAGCATACGCGATGCCGGAGTCCGGGACGGGACAGACGGTATCCGCCTCTACTGGTTTTGCGTCATAGAGTCTCTGCCCGATCCGGCGCCGAACATCGTAGACCAGTGTCCCGTCCATGACCGAGTCCGCACGTGCGAAGTAGATATACTCAAAGATACAGTGCGCCCTCCGGTTCGCAGTCGCGATCTGGGTGGAGGAGAGTCCGTCCTCATCGATGCAGACAAGCTCGCCCGGCCGGACGTCTCGAAGAAGGGTGCCGTCCAGCGCGTCGATCGCAACGCTCTCCGAGGCGACGATGTAGCCATGGTCGATCTTCCCGATACAGAGCGGTTTGATGCCGAGCGGGTCGCGGAACGCATAGACAGTACCGTTCACCAGCGCGACGACGGAGTACGAGCCGCGCAGGCGCCGCATGCAGAGCCGGACGGCATCCTCCATGCTCTTTGAGGTCCGGAGCGCATCGGCGATGATGCTTCCGATGATCTCGGTATCGGTCGTAGTGGAGAAGATCTGGCCCCTGCGCTCATACTCGGCCCGGAGCTCAGCAGTGTTCACCAGGTTGCCGTTATGGGCAATCGATAGTTCGAGCCCCAGATACCGGAAGTTGAACGGCTGAACGTTCTCCGGGATCTTTGATCCAGTCGTTGGATAGCGGACGTGTCCTATTCCAGCATTACCCTGCAGTTTCTGCAGGATCTGACTGTTGAAGACCTCGGCAACGAGCCCCTGGGCTTTGTGCGTGTACAGGGTCGTGCCTTCAAAAGTAGAGATCCCCGCGCTCTCCTGCCCCCGATGCTGGAGAGCGTACAGGGCATAATACAGCGGAAAGGAAACACCGCTAGCATCGACGATGCCAACGATACCACACATGATACAGCTCTAGTGCGTCGGTACCTTTGCCTTCTTCTCAGTCCAGCGGTAACTGCGGATCCTCCGGCTTCTTCCAAAGCCACAAGCCGAACAGACTTTGTGCTGTGCGTGGAATGAGATCTTGCCACAACGCCTGCAGGCGATGTGGGTGCGCTTCTGCCGCTTACCCATTGATGGTGTGCCTTTTGACATGCTCTCTCACCTACTTATTCAACTGAAGGAGTGATGTAAACTACGTTGTCACCGCGGACGATCAACGTGCCAAGTTTCTGCACTGCACCGTCCACCTCTTCTTCTGCCTTATCCAGTACCAGATTCATGTGAACGTCGTATCCCTGGAGGATTCCCCGGATCTCCCTTCCACCTTTAAGGCTGATGATGACGGGCTGACGATTCAGTACCTGATCTAAAATATCCAACGGTCTTGGCGTCATGTGATTACCCTTTGCCGTCCTTTCTGGAGTAATATATTTGAGCGAGGAAGCTACTTAAATATAACCGCGTTGCGGAGCAACGGAGTATACATCCCCGAGGTCTTAAATCCATGCCGAAGATCACGATAAAGAAGCGTCACGTCATCCGAAAGTCACAGATAACCGAGCTCCTAAACCTTCTGGCGGACGAGATCGGGCAGTCGGCCGACCTCTTCCGCTCCGACCGGATCGAGCGGGTGGAGACAGATGCCCCGATAGAACTCTACCTCGTCGATAAAAAACCACTCCTGATGGCCTCCGATGCCTGGGCCTTCCCCACCCTCCGGGGGCTCGTCGAGCACCCGATCCCGGAGCGGCGGGTAGTGGTCGACTCCGGCGCGGTCAGGTTTGTGGCAAACGGCGCGGATGCCATGCGCCCCGGGATCGTCTCGATCACGCCGGACGTCCGTGCCGGGCATCCGGCGCAGGTCGTCGAGGAGCGCTACGGTAAACCGCTCGCCGTGGGTATTGCGCTCTTCGATGCCACCGATATGGAACAGCAAGAGAAGGGCAAATCGGTCAAGAGCATCCACTATGTCGGGGACGATATCTGGAATCTAGAAATATAATCGGGAAAATAAAAAGATACTATTAAATAAAATTCATTCCTCATTTTTTCTATGGTTAAAAAGCTCCTTGACAGCATCCTCGGTAAAAATCCCGTCCGAAGCGAAGAAGATTACATGGAACTCGATCTTGCTTCCTATGAGGGACCAAATGACGAAGAGCCGGCATCCATGTATATCAAGATCGCCACCATCGCCGATCTCAAGGACACCCCCCGCGTGAAAGACGAAATCTATAATGGCAACATCGTCATCGTAGATGTCGGTCGACTGAAGATGGATAAGGTAACGTTCGAGCGGGTTTTAAAGGACCTTCGTGACGTGGCAAAGGATGTGAACGGCGACATTGTCGGTCTCGGAGAACAGAAGTATGTCATCGTCACCCCGATGTCCGTCAAGGTCTCCCGCGAGAAGATCGGTGGGGGCGTGTAGTGCGGGAATCCTACCCTGGAACCTGCCCGGCATGCGGGAGCGAGATCCAGATCGTCCATCACCGCCTTGATATCCCTCACTATCCCGATCTGTTGCTGGTCTCGATCACCTGCGGCGCCTGCGGCTACCGGCATGTCGACACCATCATCCTCGGGGAGGGCGACCCGGTCCAATGGACGGTGCGCATCGAAGAGCCTGAGGACCTCTCCATCCGGGTGGTGCGGAGCACAACAGGAACGATCGAGATCCCGGAGCTCGGTCTTGCAGTCGAACCCGGCACCGCCTGCGAAGGGTTCGTCACCAACATCGAGGGGGTTCTCGATCGCTTCCAACAGGCGGTAGGAGCCGTTCTGGCAAACCCCGAGAGTGAGGAGGAGCGCAAAGCCGCACTCCAGGTGCTTGAGAAGATCGGCGCCGCCCGGGAGGTTGCCTTCCCGTTCACGGTCATCATCAAGGATCCAGCCGGAAACAGCGCGCTCATCAGTGAAAAAGCCGAAAAGATGCTCCTCGATCAGAGCGAACCTTAAGAGATCTCTTTTTTTCTCATCATCAAAGTTAACCTAAAATAGAACTTCTCCCCATATGCGGCCCCGAGGTGAAGTAAATTGGCGCGAACCATATCGGTGCTGAAGTGGGAGAGCAAAGAGGAGGTCGAGAACGCCGTCCACGAGATCAAAGCGGAGATGGACCAGAAGGGCGGACTCGAGAAAGATATGGAGCGGGAGATGCAGCACTCGCTCCGGATAGCCGATCCGGATCTTGCAAACCACTTCCTGAAACTTGTCCGGGAACAGGTTCCAGAGGCGATGCATTACTTCGAGGAATACGGCGGCGGGGCGTGATTCTGAGGAGAAAGGTCGGGGAGATCCTACCGGATCTCCACACCCGCGAGCCGCACCCCCGGCTCGCGGGTAACCTCTCCGACCACCCGGGCTTCGGGGATGATCGACTGGATCACGGCGACGCTCTCGGCCGGGGCGATGAATGCGTAGCCCATGCCCATATTGAAGGTGCGGTACATCTCCACGTCGCCGATCTCGCCGTTCTCCTGCAGCCAGGTAAAGATCTCGGGGACCGGGAGGGGATCGGTGATGGAGAACCCATACTCCGTGAGCCTCGTGAAGTTCAAGAGGCCTCCGCCGGTGATGTGGCACATTCCGTGGATCGTGCAGGCCTCCGTCACCCGAAGGACTTCGGAATAGATCCTGGTCGGGGTCAGGAGTTCTTCGCCGAGGGTCTTTCCGTTTGAAAGGCGGGTATCATACGAGGCGCAGTCCTCAACGACCTTCCGCGCAAGCGTCAAACCGTTGCTGTGAATGCCGCTCGAGGGAACCCCGATGATCCGATCGCCGGGGACAATCTCTTCTCCGGTGATGATCTTCTCCTTCTTCTGGACGCCGAGACACGTTCCGGCAAGATCGAGGCCGTTCACGAGCCCTTTCAGTGTCGCCGTCTCGCCGCCGACAATATTCATGTTCGCAAGCCTCGCCCCTTCGTTTAAGCCCTTGCCGATCTGGGCCATCTTCTCAGGCGAGAGGGCGTCGGTCGCGATGTAGTCGACGAACGCCACGGGCTCGAGGTTCATGACGTAGAGGTCGTTGACGTTCATTGCAATGCAGTCGATCCCGACGGTACTCCAGTCGCGGAGGGTATCCGCAATAAGCATCTTTGTGCCGACGCCGTCGACGGCAAGCGCGAGGGCGTATGACCCACAATCGATCAGCCCGGCAAAGTGCCCTACCTTCCCGAGCATCGAGAACGTGCCGGATCTCCGGTAGGTGAGGGTATCAATCAGTGCCCGTACTGCCCGGGCCTCAAGGTCGATATCGACCCCTGCTTCACGATACGTATGTTCAGTCATCTAAGTTCTCCGAGAGGCGGAATTCATCGTGCAGCACCTTCAGGGCACGCTTCCCATCACTCGCCTTCACGACGAATGAGACGTTCACCTCGCTTGAGCCCTGCGAGATCATCATGACGTTAATCCCGGCCCCGCCGAGCGCGGAGAAGATCCGGCCCCCGGTTCCCGGGGAGCCGGCCATTCCCGCACCCACGACGGCAAGCGCGGCGACATCCCGATCGTAGGTCGCCTCACGCACGATACCCTGCTTCACGATCGGGGTGAGCGCACAGATGGCATTCTCCAGGTGAGCTTCATCGATGATGAGCGAGATGTTTGCTTCGCTTGAGCCCTGTGAGATCATCATGACGTTCACCTCACGCTCTGCAAGCGCAGAGAAGATTGTCTTTGCGACACCGGGACGACCGATCATCTGTGCGCCGTTGACGTTGACGAGGGCCACCTTCTCGATCAGGGCGAGGGCCTTGACCACCCGCTTCTCCTGGTGCTTATCGCGGAGGATGAGGGTTCCGGGGAGATCGGGGCGGAAGGAGTTCTTGACCCGTATCGGGATATCCTTCTGCATGGCGGGCTCGATCGAACGCGGGTGGAGGACCTTCGCACCGAAGAAGGAGAGCTCCATCGCCTCCAGGTAGGAGATGTCGTCGAGGACCCGGGCATCTTTGATGATCCGGGGATCGGAGGTCATCACCCCGTCGACATCCGTCCAGATCCAGATCTCATCGGCATCGATTCCCGCGCCGACGACGGCAGCCGAGTAGTCGGAGCCGCTCCGGCCGAGGGTGGTGACGACGCCCTGTTCGGTCACCCCCATAAAGCCCATGATCACCGGGATGGTATCTGCGAGCAGCGGAGCAACCCGGCTCCGGATGCTCGTCTCACTCACCGGGAGAGCACGGGCGTCCCCGTGGTTTGCGGTCGTGATGATCCCGGCCTCGGCACCATCGAGGACGACTGAAGAGAGGCCCCGCTGCCGAAGAGCAGCACTCACGATGGGGGCGGAGAGCCGCTCCCCGAAGGAGATGATGTAGTCACGGGACCGGGGAGTCAGTTCTTTTAGGGTGTGCACCGCGGTGAGGATGTTCTGCAGCCGGGTCAGCCGGTCGTCGATGATCGCCGTCACCTCATCGGTGTAGTCCGGGGCCACCTCGCTGAGGAGACGGAGGTGCCGGGTTCGCATCGCCGAGATAAGCGTCTCGATCGGGGGCTGTTCCTTGCTCGATACGACCTCGTCGGCCGCCGCGATGATCTGGTCGGTTACCCCTGAGCATGCCGAGACTACGACTGCGACCTCGTCGCCCGCCGCATGGTGCGATTCTACAATATCTGCGACCCGTCGGATACAGTCTGCTTCTCCGACGGAGGTACCGCCGAATTTCATTAAAAGCCTCATTCTGGCTCACTAGTCCCCTGCAATTACTTTATGGTATTATACAACGCACTGACTAATAAGATGCTTGTAGACGAGATTGTGGACGCGCACGTGCTGGTTATCGGAAGCGGCGGCGCCGGGATACGGGCTGCCATCGAGGCCTCCCGATACGGCAGCGTGGTCCTGGTCTCCAAGACCATCGTCGGCAAGGGCGGGTGCACGACGATGGCGGAAGGCGGGTTCAACGCCGTGATGCGAGACGGGGATTCCATCGAGATCCATCGCGAGGACACGCTGAAGGGCGGAGCGTACCTCAACGACCCCGCGCTCGTGGACGTACTGGTCCGCGAGGCGCCGGAGCGAATGAGAGACCTCATCCTATGGGGCGCCGTCTTTGACGTCACAGAAGACCGGATGGTCGCGCAGCGGCCGTTCGGCGGGCAGCGGTTCCCCCGGACCTGCTACGCTGGAGACCGGACCGGCCATGAGATCATCATGACCCTCCTCGACCGTCTGGACGCAACGGATGCGCAGCTCTACCAGGAGGTCTCGGTCGTCGACCTCGCAAAAGACGAGAACGGTGCGGTCGCAGGCGCAATCGCTCTCGACCGGGACGGAAACCCCATGCTCTTTAGGGCCGACGCCACGGTGCTTGCGACCGGCGGCGGGACGCAGGTCTACGATATCTCCACAAACTCCGCCGCCGGGACCGGGGACGGGTTCGCGATGGGCTACCGGGCGGGCGCGGAGTTGATCGATATGGAGATGGTCCAGTTCCATCCGACGGGTGCCGTCTACCCCTACGACGCCCGCGGGCGGCTGGTGACGGAGGCCGTCCGGGGCGAGGGAGGCATTCTCTTGAACGCCCGACGGGAGCGGTTCATGGAGCGCTACGATCCCGAGCGGATGGAACTCTCGACCCGGGACGTGGTCGCCCGGGCGATCGCAACCGAGATCCTCGAGGGCCGGGGAACGAGCAGGGGCGGGGTCTACCTGGACGTGACCCACCTCCCCGCGGAGCGGATCGAGGCGCGGCTCCCGGTGATGCTCGAGCAGTTCCTCACGTTCGGGGTGGATATCCGGCGAGAGCCGATGGAGGTCGCCCCCACAGCCCACCACATCATGGGGGGGCTCCGGATCACGCCGGAGTGCCGAACGACACTCCCGGGGCTCTTTGCCTGCGGAGAAGTTGCCGGCGGAGTCCACGGTGCAAACCGCCTCGGCGGGAACGCGCTTGCCGATACGCAGGTCTTTGGAAAGCGGGCAGGTGAGTTTGCCGGCAAGTCCCCCGCCCGGAGCGGCCGGGTGGACAGCGCCGGGATCGATGAGGTGCTACGGATGCTCGATGGTTATTTCGAGGGGACCGTGAATCCCGCCGACGTCAAAAAAGACTTAAAACTCACGATGTGGAACCAGGCAGGCATATTCCGGAACGCCGCCAATCTCAAAACAGCGCTCGGTCATATCCGGCGCCTCGCGGACCAGCGGCTCTGCGCCGCCTCGACCGCAAACCTTCTAGACTGCTGCACGGTCCGGAACATGTGCACCACCGCGTCCCTGATCGTCCGCTGTGCCCTCCTCCGCCCCGAGAACCGGGGGGCCCACGTCCGCCGGGATGCCGAGGTGGCGACCGAGCCGGCGAAGTCGCCCTTCGGCCATACGTATATCTCGCTTACCCGCGAGGGGATCGAGCGGCGGGAGGTGGCGGCATGAAGTCGATCACGCTCAGAGTCTATCGCTACGACCCTTCCGTGGATGCGGAGCCGCACCTCGAGGAGTATACGGTCCGGGTGAACGAGGGCGCCCGCGTGCTCCACGCCCTCCATGCAATCCGCAACGAGCACGACCCGACGCTCGCCTACCGCTACTGCTGCGGATCCGGGCAGTGCGGGAGCTGCGCCGTCAAAGTGGATGGAACGCCAGCCCTTGCCTGCATGACGGAGGCCCGAGACGGGATGACGGTCGAGCCGCTTGACCTCCCGGTCTTAAAAGACCTGATGGTGGACATGGAGCCGGTGATCGCGAAGATCGCCCGGATCTGCCCTGCGCCGGATGCGGAGCTCCCGGAACGGGAGGTGATCGCGGCGATCAAACCGCTCCGCGACTGCATCGAGTGTCTCTGCTGCGTCTCGGCCTGCCCGGCGCTCCAGGTGACGGAGTTCGCCGGTCCGACGGTGCTCCGGCAGGAGATGCGCCTCGCCCTCGATCCCCGCGACTCGGGTGACCGGATCACCGATGCCATCGAGAAGGGGCTCTTCTACTGCACGACCTGCAAGCGCTGCACGGAGGTCTGCCCCAAGGAGATCGATATCCCGGGCAAAGCCATCGAGAAACTTCGCGAGATCGCAAACCGCCGGGGGCTCTCCCTCCCCCGCCACCAGGAGGTGGCGCGGCTGATCCAGGAGACGGGACGGAGCGTCGAGCGGACAAAGCCGACCTTCCTTGAGCAGGTGCCGGAGGTTATCGAGCCCGACGGCCCGGTCCGCGGGGAGGTGGGGTTCTTCGTCGGGTGTATGTTCAACGGCCGGGTGCCGCAGACGGCGCTCGACGCTATGGAGGTCTTAAAGCGCAACGGCATCCGGGTGATCGTTCCTCACGACCAGGTCTGCTGCGGCTCGCCTCTGATCCGGACGGGGCAGACATCGTTTGTGGAGGACTTGAAGAAGAAGAACATCGAGGCCTTCGCCCGCCGGGGGGTCAAGACCGTGATGACGATCTGCGCCGGGTGCGGGGCGACGCTGAAGAACGATTACGAGACGCCGTTCGAGGTGAAAGACGTCACGGAGGTCCTCACCGAGTACGGGATCGAGCCCCCGGCAAAGCTCGATCTCCGGGCGACCTACCACGACCCCTGCCACCTCCTCCGCGGCCAGGGGATCCGGGAGCAGCCGCGGGCACTCTTGCGAGAGGCCGTCCGGGAGTTCGTCGAGATGCCCTCGCAGTGCTGCGGGGCCGGCGGCGGCGTCCGGTCGGGGGTTCCGGAGGAGGCAAAAGCTCTCGGGGCGAAGCGCGGCGAGGCGGTGAAGGCGACCGGTGCAGACGTGGTGGTAACGGTCTGCCCGTTCTGCGAGTTCCATATCGCGGACTGCACGGACGTGCCCGTCAAGAACCTGGTGACGATCCTGCTTGAGGGGTATANNGCGGAGCGGGAAGGGGGCGCGTGAGCCCCCGGTAACTCTTCTCCCCGACCGGGGCAAGATCCTGCTGGGCGGCCGATGCGTCGCCGAACCCGGGATGCATGCAATTAATGCCGTGCCCGGTAAGACTCTACCAGAGGAAGGGATATGCAGATCGCGAATGCTCCCGACGGCACCATCCACATCGACAGAAAGGTTGTGACCGCACTTGACCGTTTTGTGGTTTCGGTGACGGGCATCGTCGAGCGGTATACCCGCTACGTGATCGTCAGCGGATACGTTGCAATCCTCTTTGGAAGGGCCAGAGGTACGGAAGATATCGATCTTCTCGTCGACTACATGAACCACGATAGGTTCCGGTCATTTTCCGAGGAACTCCTGGCAAAAGGATTCTATTTCCTGAACTCCGATGATATCGATGAGATCTACTCAATGCTCCGAGACGGGCTCGCCGTCCGGATTGCCGGGGCCGGGAGGATCATCCCGAACGTCGAGATGAAGTTCAAGAAAGACGACTTCGATCGTTATGCGATGTCCCGGGCGAAGGCGGTGTTGTTTGACGACATCCGGTTCTTCGTATCGCCCATCGAGCTGCAGATTCCCTACAAACTCTATCTCGGGAGCGACAAGGATATCGAGGATGCGGTCTATCTCTGGGTGTTGTTCCGGGAGATGCTGGATGGCGATCTCCTGCGATCGTTCATGGAGAGCCTGCAGGTCAGGGGGGAGCCATATGGAATTGAAGTTTGACCGCGAGAAAAACCGGCAGGAGCGGCTGAATTTTGTCCGGAGGCATGCTCTCTGGGTCAGGGGGGTTCCAAACGAGGTCTGGAGCCGCGAGCAGGCCGACCTGATCGACGCGTTCTTTGAGAATGCCAAAAACTTTGCTCTTTCCCGGTCTGATTATCTCCAGATGCACCAGACCCAGCGGCGCCGCCCCGAACCGGTCTACGGCGATGGGTAAGGCAGGGCAGGCGGGACCGTTTCCAGGTATTGGTTCAAAAATGTTCCATGTGGAACAGAATGTGCCCATCCAGGGCGCTCCACGGTGCTGCCACACGTAGAGGACCCCGTTCTCGGTACGGCGGCCGATACAGGGCTTGAGCGCGCTCTTCTCAACCAGGTCCACCTTTCCCCTAGGGATCTCGGAGAGGTACCGCTCGAGCCAGAAGAATCCGAAGATCCCCGGCGCCCCGGAGAACTTGACCGGGATATTCACATCGCTTCCCTCGTGCTCGACGCCTTCGCCGGCACGAGCCGAAGATGCGAGGACCCAACGTGATATAGATCTCCTCCAGGTACGCCTTCTTCCCAATGGCGATGACCCTCGCGCACACTCGCCGCCGGGCTCGCAGGCGAGAGGAGCCATTCTGATCGGATATGGGCCGTTCCCTTTTGTACAGGCTCCACGGCTATGGTCCGGAGGCGGGGGTCAACCCTGCTCTTCGCCGCGGTTCAAGAGCACCATGCTCGTGAAGACCCCGGAGAAGACGACCTGCATGCCGGCGAGGAAGAGGGCCAGCGCCCAGACGGCGTTTGCGATCTGGAAGAGCGGGCCGAACCCGGCGGCCGCCCAGTCCCGGAGGATCCCGAGCCCGACGATGCCGCCACCGGCCATCAGGAGGAACCCGGCGAGGAGCTCCCGCTCGAGATTGTGGTAACTCATGAGCCGGGAGAGGAACGGTCCCGCCTCGCCGTAGCCCTGGACGGCCGAGTAGACGGCGATGTTGACCCCCGCAAAGAGCGCCTGGAGCCCGCCGACGAAGAAGAGGGCGGCGAGAATGAAGGAGTGGATGAACGAGGTCTCGACCTCTCCCCGGACGGCGAAGATGACCATCAGGAAGAACCCGAAGACCGCGAAGATCAGTCCGGGAACGGTGATGAACGGGATCGGCCGGTAGAGGAGCATGAACCGGACGTGCCGCCAGCCGTCGGAGAAACTCTGCAGCTTCGAGGGGGCGACCCGGGCGGAGTAGGTGATCGGGACCTCGGCGATCCGGAGGTTGGCCTTCGCCGCCTCGATGATCATCTCGCTTGCAAACTCCATCCCCCCGGTCTT
>NZ_LFRO01000068.1:52707-54487 GCF_001512385.1 Methanoculleus sp. DTU007
CGGTGGAGGGCCGGCATCGCCCCCGGCCGGATCTCGCCGCGGAGCCGGGAGCCGAGGGCCATGTCGGCGCCGGCATCGAGCAGGGCGAGGAGTTTCGGGATCTCGAGGAAGTCGTAGGTGTTGTCCGCATCCCCGATGACGATGTACTTCCCCCGGGCGCGCGCGAGCCCCGCGAGGTAGGCGTTGCCGTAGCCCCGCTTCTCCGGCCGGACGACCGTCGCCCCGAGGTCGCGGGCGATCGCCGCCGTCCGGTCGTCGGAGGAGTCCGCGACGATGATCTCGCCGTCGATCTCGAGGTCGGCAAAGACTTTCTGGATCTTTCTGATGCACTCACCGATGGTGGCCTCCTCGTTGAGTGCGGGAAGGACGACGGAGAGGGCGGGGGCGGTGTCCATTTTATGGAATAGTATCGGGCTTTCGCTGTATAGAGTGTATCGATTGGCATGCGGGGAGATGAGGGCGAGTGGGGGCCAGTGTGGGTGTGCACATCCGGCGATCGCCGACTGGCGGAACATCACGGATCGGTGAGAAACTCCGCCTACCGGGGGGTAAGAGCCGGCACACAGCAGAAGTTAACCACCCCGCCCAAAAGGCGCGAGGAAATTCACAAGAAGTTTTATCGGGGCACCGGGTGAATCATCTCCAATGGCGGCCCACGATATCCGGATCAGGGAGCGGATATTGCAGAAGGTTGAGGTGCTCATCGATCGGATCGAGTTCATCGAGCGCCATCTATCTGACGCTGTCGTGAGCGACCGCATCCTGCGCAAGGCACTCTACAAAGAGTTTCAGGAGGCCGTGGAGGCAGTTACGGATATATGTGCGCTCATCCGTCGGATGCTCTACTCCTCTGCACAGGACGATTACACCAATCTCGACTATCTGGTGACCAACGAGATCATCGATCCGGAGACCGGGAGGGACATGAAATCCGCCAACGGGCTCCGAAACCGCCTGGTTCACGAATATGATGGTGTCAACGACCATATCGCGTATGCCGCAATGCAGCGGCTCATGCCCCGCATGCGCAGGTTTCTGGAGGAGGTGCTGATATGGCTGAATGCAGACATGACCTGATCCTGGACCACTTCCGGGAGATCCTCCCCTCGATCAGGGCGATTCTGCTCTTTGGCTCACATGCCTCGGACTACGCGAGCCCCGGGTCCGATATCGATCTCTGCCTGATCCTGGCCGATGGAGCGGATAGGGCTGCAGTGCATGAGAGAATGCTCCTCGTCCCGGAGGGGTACGATATCGTCATTTACGACGAGATCCCCTGGTATCTCCGGGGAGAGATTCTTGAGCGGCACTGCACCCTCTACGCAGAGGACCCTGACGACTTTGACTTCTGGCTTTACAAACAGCGCCGGATCTGGTCCGACATGAAGCGGCGTCAGCAGAAGGCGTCTCCCCGGGAACTCTTGAAACGCCTCGGGCACTCCTGACCGGCTCACACGCATCTCGTTGTGGACGTCAAAACAGGCGTGGAGAATGCAATAGAAGGAGCAGGTTCTCGCTTCTTTCGGCCCTGTTGAAATGCTTTCCACAACCTCTGGATAACACCTGGTTGCCGATAGAGATGGGCGAGGTGGGTCTCACGCGAAGTGCGACTTTCCCGAAGGGAAAGGAGTTCGAACACCGAAGGTGTGAAGTGCGACTGCCAGAATGGCAGGAGCATGAGCATCGTAAGGTGCGAAAGACGACTTTCCCGATGGGAAAGGAGTGCGAACACCGAAGGTGTGAAGTGCGACGGACGGAACGTCCGGAGCATGAGCACCGT
>NZ_LFRO01000066.1:0-21048 GCF_001512385.1 Methanoculleus sp. DTU007
GTCCGGTGCAGTGAACGGCCAGGGATAGTAAAAGACCAGGTTCGCAAGGAACCCGGCGAAAGCAGCGCTGATGATGAGCCATGTCCACCGGATCCCCCGCCACCGCGCGTACTGCGGCCGATATGCATCGACCAGCACCGCCATTGCGATGGGAAGAAGCGACCAGAGGAATACGATGGCCAGTCTGAACTGATCGCCAAAGAGCCCGAAGAACCAGAGCGCGGGAAGCGAGAGGACCGGGAGCATCATTGTGTAGCCGAGGAGGTTATGGTGGGACTGCATGTAAGGTCCCGGCGTCCCGTTCAGGAATGTGCCGTACTTTCCCTCGTTCACGATGATCTGGTGCCCCTCACCGAGCTGATGGAGCTGGTTGACTGTGATCCACTCGTCATTCAGGAAGAGCGCCGGGTTTGAGAACGTCATGGCAAAGAAGAGCGCAAAGAGGAAGATGAGCACCGATATAAGATTCCTATTCAGGAAACAGGATATCGGACCCTGCTCTGGAGGACTTTGATTGTTACTCTCCTGACCCTGCTGAATCTCTTTTATTGACTTCTGTCGTTTTGGACTCATTGTAACCGCCCGGATAATGCATACGAGGAGTTAATCTATTGTTTAGTACCTTAGAGTCCGTTAATTTTAATATCTTCGTAAGTATTCTCTGTTCCAAATTCGAAATGTATATTATCTCAAGGTGTAACATGCTGGATTCAGCCTCTCCCAAAACTCTGGCACCGCTGGAGTCCACCCCGGTCGTCGAGCGACCCGGGGTGAGGGAGACTCCTGTTCTTGATGCCCGGCCATATCCTTTCGCCATGCTGGCATCAAAATTACCATGCCCGATTGAGCGAACATTTTTCATCGATTGGATGCCATATGCACTGCATCTTCAAACGGTGTGATTTCTGCCGGCCCCGGGGAGGCAAGAAGCGAACCATTGCGCGTCGTCAACTGCTCCTGGTTGCGGATGGGCGCCAGACCCGGGAGGCCGGCTTCAGGTTCAACAAGAACCAAAAAAGATTCGTATCCATTCATCTCGTGGAGATCCTTGAGAGACTGTGGCCAGACCTCCCTTTGTATTGCCATTTTCGTGACGCTTTAACAGCAACAGGCTCTACAGAACAAACGGAAGATGCAAAAGAGCCAGGAAATCGTCTCTCGATATAAGAAAATCTTATATGGTATAACATAGATATAATCTGATACTATGGTGGGGGTAGATCAGGCTCAGATTGATAAGATACTCTCCGGCGCCTCCTCGGAGGATCCGGAAGCCCGCCTTGACAACGTCGAGAGGGAACTGGATTTCGTCAAGACCTCGATCAAACGGCTGCTCATCGATCTCCGGGAGCGGATGAACGATCTGGACAACCCGTTCACGAGTGCTGCCGCATCATACTCCATGAACCGGTTTGGACTATCGGATGCCTCCAGTGATGCCGAGGATGAGGATTCATTACAGGACGATACAACCGAGGATATGGCCGGTAAGGAGGTTGACTCTGGAGAGCAAACTCCTGGTCTGGATGATGACCTCTTCCCGGCGGATCTTGTGACAACATCTCTCCCCGGAGGCAGCACTGCCCTTTCTTTGCAGCAGAAGCCTGCAGGAAAACTCAAACTCCAGAAGGTCCACCGGCTCTTTGCCTGGGTGCGCCAGGGCTGCAGCAAATACGGGCATGAACACATGTCGATCATGATCGACGCCTATCGGTCGATGGGCTACATTAACGAGGACATCTCCGATCAGATCAGGGAGATCATGCGGATGGTGCCCGAGACCCGGAGAGACGTGCAGGAGATCGGACCGAATGAGTTCGTCTCGGAACTCTACGTCTTGAACCGGATCCTGGATCCCGAGGATGCGACGCTGGATCGGGACATGATCGAAGTGATGCTCTCTCACCGCCGCCAGGAGGAGTCTGGTTCTGGAACGTCCTCTCGCGAGCGGGATGTCGGCGATACCTGGATAGATCTGCTAGATAGGATATGATGGATGTCGAGTGAAACCTTCACCACAGCGATGTTCCTCATCGCTGCCATCATCTCGGCCGGGGTTCTTATCAACGCAATCTTCCCCGTGATATATACCCTCTCAGGCACGATCACGTCGTCGTCCCATAATGTGGACGAGCGGTTGAGTACGGACGTGAGGATCGTCACGACGTATGCCAGTGGCGGGAATGATACCGCCAGGGTCTGGATAAAGAACGTCGGCACGGCCCGGATCTCTGAGGGCAACATCCAGCTGGCTGATGTCTTCATAGGCACCCCGGGGAACTTTATCCTGCTTGGCCTGGCCCCGTCGGGAACGCATACTTGGACGTACACGATTCACGAGGTGACCACGAACAACTGCTGGGATCCCGGGGAAACGCTCTGTATCGACATAACCAGCGACAAGATCCCTAGTAAAGGAGAGGCTGTTTACTTCCAGTTTGTCCTTCCATCAGGGCTCTCCCGGTCGATCACGTTTACCGCGGGTGATTAACCATGAGTGCAGGCCCCCTCGTTGCATCCGCAACGGGTATCGCCCTCCTGGTCGTCACAGCCTACGTCCTGATCGGCGGCACCCTCACCACAACCGAGGTGATGGTCGAGGCGCAGAGCAACCTTGTCGCTTACCAGGAGGCCCGTATGCGGACGGCAATCGAGATCCAGGAGACGGTGATCGACAACCAGACCCTATACGTCAAGGTGAAGAACACCGGAAGCGAGTCTATCGTGGACTTTCCCTCCATCGACGTCTACCTCCAGGTTGAGGGCGAACCGGTCTACGTCCCCTACGGCACCGATCTCAACCACTGGAGCAAGGTAAGCATCGAACCCGACGGTGTCCACCCGGGCCAGATCGATCCCGGCGAGACCCTGACCATCTCTATCACATATGCGGTAGGTGTTACTCCTCCTACATGGGTCCAGGTCGTCACTCCGAATGGCGTCACCGGTTCGGCATACATAAACTCAGGTGAATAACAGATGAACACGAGCGTAGACGCAAACAGCAATACCCTCGAGAAGCCCGACATCCTCTCGACCGGAAACTCCGAACTCGACAAGAAGATCGCCGACGGCCTCCCGCTCCAATCGCTCACCCTCGTCGAGGGTGAGAACGACACGGGAAAGAGCGTGCTTACCCAGCAGATCATCTGGGGTGCCTTAAAGCAGGGGTTCAACGTCGATCTATTCTCGACCGAGAACACGAGCAAGAGTTTCCTCTCCCAGATGGAGTCGATGAGTCTCGATATCTCCGACTACTTTGCCTGGGGCTACCTTCGGGTCTTTCCCATGCACGTTGTGGGTTTCGAGTGGACAAAGGAGAAGATGCAGGGAACGCTCGAGCGGATGATCGCCTACATGGAGCAGAGCAGAGCAGAGGTGATCGTCATCGACTCGCTCACCCTCTTCACCGAGTACGCGACGCAGGACACGGTCCTCACGTTCTTTACCAACTGCAAGAACCTCGTGGACCACGGGAAGACCATCTTGATCACCCTGCATACCTACGCCTTCGTTGAAGACTCTCTTGTCCGGATCCGATCGATCTGCGATGCGCACCTCTTCATGAAGAAGGCACTCGTCGGAGGCAAGTATGTTATGATGCTTGAGGTCGTCAAGGTCCGCGGTGCACGAAAGACTACAGGAAACATCATCAGTTTCGAAGTTCATCCCGGGTACGGCATGAAGATCATCCCGGTCTCGGTCGCGAAGGTGTGAAGCATGGGATCGGCGTTGGAAGCAACGGTAACCCTCCCCTTCGAGCCTGAGTTCATCGATGAGGGGAATGATTGCTACAACAACGTGGAGTCCTGCGCGCTTTACCGAATGCTCCCGGCAAACGCCCGGGATTACGTTAAGGAGAGTCCCCATCTTCTTGAGTATCTCCACATCCTGCCGGTCAACACCGTCGGGATCCCTCTCTTCCTCTCGGAACTGAAAAAAGACTTGCGTTCGATTGAGAACCCGAACATCATTTACCCGGTGAATGAGACGACGTTCATCCACATCTTCCCGGACCCGGATGACGTCCGAAACTGGTATATCCCGATCGAGCCGTCGTTTCTCCATTCCGTCGAGGCAATCCTCCCGGTGATCGAGGAGAAACTAATCGATATGATCGATGCTCTTGACGAAGAGCCGGTGACCGAGAAAGCGCGTATTGAGGTGCTCAAGAACTTCATCCGGCAACTTGTGTACATCCAGCAGCCAGGCGAGGTGATCGACCCATCCCTGCTCGCTGGCGCCGAACCAAAAGACTTTAAGACCCGGATCAAGAACTTCCTCACCAGCGATATCGGTGCGTCGCCAAAGCCGCCGCGGGTCTCCTCCGACCGTCTCGAGCTTGCCGACGGAAGGCTGGTCCTCTCGCCGCAGGAGTATAAGGCGCTCGAATACCTGATCATCCGCGACAAGATCGAGATGGGAACACTCAAACCGTTCCTCTCCGACTCCTACATCGAAGATATCACCTGCGACGGCGTCGGCCCGATCTTTATCGAGCACAAGATCTTCAAGGGCTTGAAGTCTGTCGTCGGGTTCCGGGACTCAGCGGAGCTCGATGCTTTTGTCATCAAACTCGCCGAGCGGATCAAGCGGCCGCTGACGTACAGAAACCCCATCGTGGATGCGACCCTCCCTGACGGCTCACGTATCAACATCGTTTACGGGACCGAGATCAGCAAGCACGGGAGCAACTTCACCATTCGTAAAGTGAACGAGGTTCCCCTGAGTATCCTGCAGGTCATCGAGAGCGGGGCATGCAACTACATGATGGCTGCCTACCTCTGGATCTGCCTTGAGTTCGGAATGTCGCTGTTTGTCTCCGGAGAGACGGCGAGCGGCAAGACAACGACCTTAAACGCGCTTACGACCTTCCTCCCGCCAGAGAGTAAGATCGTTTCCATTGAGGATACCCCGGAACTGACGGTCCCTCACCGTAACTGGACCCGCGAGGTCGCGAAGGCCAAGGGGAAGGGTGAAGGTGAAGGCGCGGATGTCACAATGTTCGACCTCCTGAAATCCGCCCTCCGTCAGCGTCCGAACCGGATCCTGGTCGGTGAGATTCGTGGTGTGGAAGGCTCCGTCGCTTTCTCTGCGATGCAGACCGGTCACCCTGTGATGAGCACCTTCCACGCCGCATCGGTTGAGAAACTGATCCAGCGTCTCTGTGGTGATCCGATCAATATTCCGAAGACTTATGTCGACAACTTAAATCTGGTCATCATACAGAGCGCTGTAAAACGCCCCGATGGCGAAACCGTCCGAAGGATGCTCAGCATCAACGAGCTCGTCGGTTATGACCCTGAAACCCAGGGGTTCTCCTTCATGGCGGCGTTCATCTGGGACCCTGCAACCGATACCTTTACCTTCACCGGGAAAGGGAGCAGTTACCTCCTCGAGAATAAGATCGCAACGATGCTTGGTATCCCCGAGAATCGGCGGGCCGATATCTATGATGAAGTCGATAAACGTGCGAGAATTCTTGAGCGGCTTCACAAAGCAGGGTACACCCAGTTCTGGGACCTCTTCCACATGACCACGAAGATCAGGAAGCAAGGACTGCTTAACATAGAGGTGTAGTATTGTTTGAGGATATGGCCGAGCGGTTGCGAACCGCAAACCAGGGAAAGATGCCGTTTGAGGAGCAGGTTGAAGCCCTCTACAATATCCGGGACTATATCCTCGAGAAGAAGAAGATGGAGCAGGACCTGCTCCTCATGTACACCTACATGGCTGCGATCACCACGGCTTCCGTAACCCGGCCTGAAATCTTCCAGTACACCTCCGAGCGGTTTGAATACATTCCCTCGCGCTACATCGCAAAAGTACAGCGTCTGGTTGCTGGATGGGGGCACAGTTATGCCAGCGGGCTTCGGGCGATCGCTGATAGGTGCCGGAACGAAACCCTCCAGAGCATGCTCCATCGGTACGCCAACGCTATTGACTCCGGCGTTCCGGATGATGATTTCATCGGCACGGAATTATCAAGCATCCGGAGCATCTACCGCAACACGTTTGAGCAGGGGATTGAACTCCTGAAGAAATGGGGTGACGCCTACATCGCGATGCTCCTCTCCACCGCCCTTGTTGCCATCATCCTCATGATATCGGTGGCTATTTACGCTCCCGAAGGAATAGACGCGACCCTGAACACATCCTACTTTATTATTCTCGTGATATCGGTCTTCGGCCTTACAATCATGTATCGGGCTGTCCCCGATGATCCCCGCACGCACGGGCTTGCCGAGATCTGCTCAAAGGAGCAGGAGATCATCAGGAGACTGGAGCGGTTGGTCGTCCCGATTACCGCAGCAATCGCACTTGTGCTCATTCTTCTCGGCGTCAACGCGGGTATCATCTTCCTGCTTGTCGGCCTGCTCCTGATGCCTCTCGGGATTATCGGCTATATCGACGATGTGAACGTCATCAATCGGGACAACGATTTTGCCACGTTCATCCGGAGTCTCGGCTCGGTGATGGAAGGTAAGGGGATCACCACCGCTGACGCGCTCCAGGAAGTGGACCGAAAATCGCTTCCCTACCTTGAACCGTTCATCGACTCGGTTGCGTCGAAGTTAAACCTCGGACTCGATGAAGCCGGAAGCTGGAGGAAGTTCATCGGCGAGACCGGCAGTTACCTGATCTACAAGTACATGAACATCTTCCGCGATGCCGTCACCCTCGGCGGATCCCCGGACCAGATCGGGAAGATTGTCGGCTCCTCGATGCTCGAGCAGGTGCTGCTCCGGAGGAAGCGCGACATGATGGTGAAAGGATTTGTCGTCCTGCTCGTCCCGATGCACGCGGCGATGATCGGGATCTTCGTCTTCCTCTTTGAGATCCTTCTAACCATGTCCCATGCTGTGGCAGAAGTAATGAATCACTTTGATGAGGCCTCAGCAGCGCTCACGGGTGGGTCATCCACGCTCGGTGGATCCGCGATCGGTTCCTTAAGTATCCTCGTAAATTTCCCGGAAGACACGATGCGAGCCTATGTCGTGGCAATCCTCCTGATGCTGACTGTTGCAAATATGCTTGCAGGAAAGATTGTCATGGGTGGTGACCGCTACCTGTACTACTTCTTTGCAAGTCTGCTCTGTGTGGCCACCGGCATCGTCTACATCGTGGCTCCGATCGTTGTGAGTACATTCTTTACCATTCCGACATTCGTGGGGATTTAGTATGAGAGAAAGTTTACGTCGTCCACTCCTGTTCCTGATCACAGTTGGTACAGGCTCCCTGATCATCATCGCCGATGCCTCCATCGAGGTCATCGTCGCTGGCACCGTACTTGCAGGATTTCTCGCGCTCGTCGCCACCGGGGCGCTCGACCTTGCGGAACTGAGACCGTCGAGGCTGCGCACGGCGCTCCGGGAGCGTAAGGATGACAGCAAACATAGCGAAGCATCTGAGCTTAAGGCAGCCGGTGAAACGGTGGAAAAACCGTCTCTCATTCAGAGGCTCGCGGCCACCGAGATCAATCTGCCCGGCATGCTCGGGACCTTCGTTGCATCGATTCAGGATGCGATCAGACACGCCCGCGCCCCCGAAAGCGAGAAGAAAAGGAAGATTGCGAAGGTCGATGCCATGCTCGATCAGGCTGTCGGCGGGGCAGCCGGGAGCCAACTCGTAGGATCGACCTCAGCGAAAGGCAGCGAGGCAGCGGTCGATCCCCTGGCTTCGCTTGCAGATCTCGATCTCGCTTCCCTGGATGATCTCGATCTCGACGGCGAGACATCCGGCTCCGGAACAGCATTTGAGTCGGAAGGAATCTCTCTCCTCTCTGAAGAAGAGGCAGATGCCGTAGCGGATATCCTCAAGGAAAACCTGAGCGATCTTAGCGACCTCGATCTCACACCCGGCAGCGATCCCTCTGATGGCGCAGGCGGTCTCTCAACCCCCGGCGAGCCTGCCATGGCGCTTCCGCCGGTGGCTGCTGGGGAGGCCCGCGGATTCCCTGCGGGTGATGTACAGGAAATGAACGCGTTGCTCGGCGATGACCTCTCTGAACTTGAGGACGTGAATCTTGATGAGATCGAGGTCGAAGGGGAAGAGCATGAAGAAGTAGTTGAGACACAGGTGCAAAAGGCGCAAGAACCTGTTTCAAACGAAAAAGCGCTCCTTGAGGAACTGCAAGAAGAGTCGGAAGAAGACTTTGATATGGTCTCCTTTGCGTCCGGCGGCGTCGTTGAGGATGATCTGATCACCGAGCTCAAATCTGAGGTGAAGAAGAAAAAGTTCGTGGAGGACCTCAGTCTGGTTCGCGAACTGAAAGGGGAAAAGTTCAACGCGAAAGACCTTGCTGCAGAACTTGAGGATATTCTCGCGGCGATGAAATCATAAACAGTGAAGTCTGCCGCAGACTAATGCTAGAAGGGTGAAAATGAAGTCTGTTCCAATAAAAATCGAGTATGGGGGCAAATGGGTTGCGACAACCATGGGTATCGGAGAGGATCGGATCCGCATCGATGCCCCTCTCAATCGTGAGGTGCCCTACAAGTCCATGGTTGATCTCAGAGAGAAGAAGAACCAGGTGGTGATCACTGCTGGTGCAAATGGGGAAGATGTTTATCAAATTGCATCCGTCGAGAAGGTCCTCACAGTCTTGAAAAAGTTTATCATCATGCAATGCAGCGCCTACCGGTTAAACGCCTTCTTCATGTCCCCCGCAATCCGCGGTGGAGTCCTTGTCCAGGATGCCCGGTGGAATAAGGGAGCGATTGCCGTCATGAAGACCGGCATCTGGTTTGTCAGCCAGGACACTCAGGTCTGCATTCCACTAGATGGGGTGGCCGACATCGAACTCACATCCCGCGAGATCCAGGAGAAGAATCTCGATGTCGTAAAGATCGATCACCTCATTGAGAATGAGGTCGTGACAAGTTTTGTCCTCTGTCCACTGACGACACTTCAGGTTCTCTACAACTTCCTTAAAGAGGCGACGCGTGACTTCGAGGTAAATGAGGAGATCGACCCCCTGATCGGGCAGGTGGCCATGCTGGTCTACAGCGGGATGGATTCGAGTGCTATTGAGAATATGCTCAAACTCTCCCACAAGGACATTGACGCCATCTATGAACAACTCATCAACAAGGGACTCGCCGAAGTACTCTATGTAAGAAAGGAGGTTCAGTTGACGGCGAAAGGGGTAAGATACATCTCTAACGCAATGAAATCACCAACAGGTTAATGAGATTATTTCTTTAAAACGCGAAAGTCTATATACCATTTTTTCCAAATGATCATCAATAAGTGGTGCTTGATGGGGAGAATCCTGATCGTCGATGATACAATGTTTATGCGAACGCTGTTAAAGAACATCCTCTTCTCCGGCGGGCACGATATTGTCGGTGAAGCCGCGGACGGAGCTGAGGCACTTGCTAAGTACCAGGAATTAAAACCCGATCTCGTCACGATGGATATTGTTATGCCGAAAATGAATGGGATCGAGGCGCTCAAGGCCATAAAAGCTGCTGACCCGTCTGCAAAGGTTATTATGTGCACAGCAGTCGGCCAAGAGCAGATGGTCAAACTCGCTGTCAAAAGCGGGGCGAAAGGTTACATCATCAAGCCGTTCCAGGCTCCGAAAGTTCTTGAAGAAGTAAAGAACGTTCTCAGTGCGTGATCATGATTCGGGTTTTGATCGTCGACGACTCACTCTTTATCCGGACGATACTCCGGGATATGCTCAAAGGCAGTCCGGATATAGAGGTCATCGGGACGGCGGTCAATGGTATTGATGCCCTCAAGAAGATATCGGAGCTCGAACCTGACGCCATCACCCTTGATATCGAGATGCCCAGAATGGGTGGTCTTGAGGTGCTCGAAGCACTCCAGGGGATGAGTCCTAGGCCGAAGGTGCTCGTCTTGAGTACGCTGACATCCCGGCAGGCCGAGATGACTCACCGGGCGCTTCGCCTTGGGGCGGACGATTTCATGCTCAAACCGAGAGATATCCAGAACGTCAAAGGGATAGAGAAGGAACTCATCCAGAAGATCCGAAACCTTGTCGTTCTTCCTACGGCCGTAAAGCCTATTGCAACCCGGAGGAATGCCGCCGATACAGTGGTGCTGATAGGTTCTTCGGCCGGGGGACCGCCGATGCTTGACACACTCCTCTCCGCACTCCCGGCTGAGTTGCCTGCGGCAGTCATCGTCACCCAGCATATGCCCGAGGGATTCACTGCATCGCTTGCCGAGCGCCTGAATCGCGTATCGCACCTGCCGGTAAAGGAGACTGAAAACGGGGACACTCTGGAGGCCGGAGTGATCCTGGTCTCGAAGGCGGGCTACCACACTGTGATCTCAGGGGAGTATGCCGGTGCCGGCAGAAAGTACGGACGGGTCGTCCACTCGACCGCTCCTCCCCTCCATGCGGTCCGGCCCGCCGTGGACAAGACTTTCTCCTCAGCGGCGCGCGTTTTTGGTCCACGCACCGTCTCGGTTATCCTCTCGGGGATGGGATGCGACGGCGGCGAAGGGACTCTTGCTGTGAAGACCGCGGGCGGGACCACGATGGTCTGCGCTGAAGAGGACTGTCTCGTATATGGGATGGCACGTTCTGCCCTTGCAAGAAACTGCGTCGACAAGGTGGTTCCACTCAAGAATCTGGCGCATGAGATCGCGAGAACTGTTGTTCGGTTCGGGGTCAACCATGTCTGATGAAGAGGTATACCGGAAGTTATTCGTAGAGGAGTCGCGGGAGAATCATGAGAATATTGTGAGCAACCTCCTTGCTCTTGAGAGCGGAGAAGATCATCAGGCCGCCATCGACGAGATCTTCCGTTCTGCACATACCCTCAAAGGGATGTCCGCGTCGATGGGATTTGATGCGATGGAGCACCTCTGCCACTCGATGGAAGATGTCTTCTCACTCATCCGCAACGGCCAGCAGGAAGTTACCGCAGCTCTCATCGACCTTCTGCTCAACTGCACCGATGTAATCGAGGATATGCTGGACGCTATCGAAGCGGGAGAGCCTCTCTCGGACGAACAGTCTGCGCAACTGGTGCAGGAACTCAGGGCCTTTGCCGAAGATAAGTCCACGGCAGGGCAAGAAGTGTCCAATGAAGCGCCTCCCGTGGAGCAGGCCGGAGGGGCAGATGAGTGTCCAATCTACACTCTCTCGATTGCCGTTGACCCGGCCAGCACCATGAAAGACGTCAAGGCTATGCTGGTTCTGCAGAACCTCGAGGAGATAGGGACAATCGTATCAACTACCCCCTCGCGGGAGCTCATTGAAGATGGGAAGTTCGGTGACTCATTCGAGGTTCAGGTTGCCTGTGAGGCAGGGGAGGATGCGCTCAGAACAGTCGCTTCCGGCACTGAGATCTCACTCCTTTCCCTCACTCAGTCGCCGGCAGGGGGGGTGGTGAAGGAGTCTTCACCCAGCCCTGCGCCCGGTCCTGCACCCAGTCCGGTCCCGGCCCCTCAGGTTAAACCACAAGCAGAGCCTAACGTCAAACCGCAAACAGAATCAGCGCCGCCGCAACATAGGTCTGCAAAGAGCGAGAAAAGCCGCGAGATCAAGAATATTCGTGTCGATATTCAGCGGCTTGACCGCATGATGAACCTCGTTGAGGATCTGGTTATCAACCGCGGACGTCTTGAGCAGATCGCAAGAAAATACAATATCAAAGAGTTTGACGAGGCTCTGAATATGATCGGCCGTTCGGTCTCCGATCTCCAGAACCTCATGATGGGGATCCGCATGATGCCGCTCGAGCGTATTTTCAACCGTTTCCCGAGGGTCGTGCGGGATGTAGCGAATCACGACAAGAAGGAGGTTGAATTCATCATTGAGGGCGGTGAAACCGAACTTGATCGGAGCATTATGGACGGTCTCGCTGATCCGCTCCTGCATCTCATCCGAAACGCGGTAAACCATGGCATTGAAACCCCTGAGATCCGTGAGGCTAATGGAAAATCAAGAACTGGATTGGTCCGGCTGACGGCATACAGGGATAAAGACAACGTCGTCATCGAGGTTGAGGATGACGGAGCCGGTATTGACCCTGAGAAACTCCGAAGGAGGGCTGTGGAAAAAGGACTCATGACATCCGAAGCCGTTTCCGCCGCAACGAGAGATGACCTGATTAATCTGCTCTTTGAGCCCGGTTTCAGTACGGCTGAGACGATCACCGACATCAGCGGCAGGGGTGTTGGGCTTGATGTAGTCAAAAAGACGATCGAATCGCTCAAAGGAACGATCAAAATTGAGTCTGAGTTGGGCAAGGGAACGAAATTCGAGTTGGTGTTGCCCCCGACGATGGCAATCATCGATGTGATGATGGTCCGCATTAACGGGATGCGCTGTGCTATTCCTATCAGCAATGTCGTTGAGGTTGCGCAGATACGGATGGAGGCGATCCACCAGATCGGCAACAGCGAGGCGATCTTGCTCCGTGACCAGATTCTTCCCATATACCGCCTGGAGGATATGTTCGGTCGAGCACCCAAGAGCGATACGCTTGTTGTGTTGCAGAATAACGGTAAGAAATGCTGCATAGTTGTTGATACCGTTGATGGGAAGCAGGAGGTAGTGGTAAAACCGCTCTCCGCGCTTGCGGGCAACTGCCGCGGGATCAGCGGGATCACCATCCCCGGAGATGGCGATGTCGTCCCGGTACTCGATGTAAATACAATGATTTAAGTGAGGCTTTTATGAAACTCGATACAATTCAAAAAGATGCGCTAGCAGAGTTTGGAAACATTGGTGCTGCCCACGCAGCAACAACCCTCTCCCAGATGTTGATGTGCCCTATTGAGATGACGGTGCCGGACGTGCAGGTCGTCGATATCGCCGAGATACACAAGTACGTCAGCAATGAGATATCGGCCATGATCGTCTTCCAGATTCAGGGCGAGGTTGCGGATGGAGGTTATGTCATCGTCAGCATGCCCAAACAGACCATCATCCAGCTGACGAACTTGATGCTCGGCACGGGCGATCCGGATCGTGATATCAACGAGATGGATCGGAGCGCCGCAATCGAGATCGGGAACATCATGATATCGGCATTTCTTGATGCAACCGCAGAACTGCTGGGCATCGTCATGCTGCCATCCCCGCCGGCGCTGGCCATCGATATGGCGCATGCAGCCTTTGAGTCCGTCGTCGCACAGATGGCTGGTGAGGTGAATGATGTCATCATCTTCAACACCATGTTGACGAGCGAGGCACCGCCTGTTTACGGTGGTATCTTCATGCTTCCGAACGTGGATCTCATGCACCAGCTGTCCCTCATGCTTGAGCGCTTGATGGAACCACTCTCATAGCCCATCCTTGGAATAGCATGGATAACAACTTCTTCGCAGAGGGAGAGGGCGTGATCATCGGCCTTGGTGAATACATGGTAGGAAAATGTCCAATGGGGACGATCGGGCTTGGATCCTGCATCGCACTCATCCTGCATGACCAGCGCAGATCCCTTGCGGGACTCGCCCATGTTATGCTCCCCGAGAGCCGCGGAAACACCGACCGTCCCGGTAAGTTTGCAGATACAGCCGCAATCGCCCTCTTTGAAGAGATGGAGGAGTTCGGAAGCACAAAATTCTCGGTCACTGCGAGTATTGTCGGTGGTGCGAGCATGTTTGAGTACTCGGCAAACTTCCTCAACATCGGTGAGCGCAACATTGCTGCAGTGAAAGATAAGCTCCGCGAATTGGGCATTCAGATTGAGCACGAAGAGACCGGTGGAAAGGTCGGGCGATCCGTGTATTACTGGCCGGAAGGGAAGGGTCGCCTCATCATCAAGAGGGCGGATGGCACATGCACCGAGTTCTAATTCTCTCCCTCATTGTTCTATCCCTTCTCGTCCCCGCCTCGTCGGCCCTGTACATCAAAGAGCCTGATTTTTATACCGGTATTGCATCAGCCGGAGTGAAGGACGTAACGAACGGTTTGTATGGCGATGTCATCTTTGCAACCGATTACGGTATCTCTGTATATACGGAAGATGGCACCTGGTACTCTCTCAACCCCAGGCACCCGGGAGAGACGGCGTATGGCTGGCTCACTCCTCTTGACGCTATGGTATCCGCGATCGCCCTGGATGCAGAGGGATGTCTCTGGATCGGGTATCCGAAAGGGTTGCAGTTCGGAGATGAGGCGGGATATCAGGTCATTGATGATCCGGTGCTCCTTAAGAACCGCAACATCAATAGCATAACGCGGTGGGGAGATGAGATGTGGGTCGCCACCGGACGGGCAGGCCTCCTCCGCTACCACGATGGTAACTGGACGTGGTATAAACCGTTCGGGCCCGAAGGCCTCGAGTGCTACACCGTCTTGAGCATGGCGGTCGATGCCGCAAGCGATGCTCTCGTCATCGGGTCCGAGAAGGATGGTATCCAGGTTCTCAAGAACAATTCTGGAGTGATCTCTTTTGAGAGTGTTACCTACCGCGGCGAACCGCTTCGAGGAATATCTGAAGTGCGGGTCAACCCGTTTGGAGGCGTCTATCTCTTCAACCGCACGACGGTCCTTCAGCGCACCCCTGATGGGGAAGTCGTGCCGGTCCTTGACAGCGGGAGCCTGAGCGCGTTCCCCGTCTATATAAACGATATTGCGGCAACGCCGGATGGGATGCTTCTTGTCGCATCCACAAACGGGATCTATGGGTGGGACGGGACGAATGTGACCCTGCATATCACGTCAGGGGACGGGATTCGTTCGAATGCTGTCAAGAAACTCTTCCTCGATGCCGCCGAAAGATGCTGGTTTGTTGTCCCCGGAAACGTGGGTTACATTCCGCTGCCAGCAGGTTTGGCTTCCCTTGACCTCTCTGCCGTTTCGACGCAGACGACGCCTGAAGTACCGGTGACCACCGCCCCTCCCGAAACTCCGCAGGAGACCCCGGCTCCGGAAGTGACGCCCGGAGTGACTCCCGGAGAGTCTCAAGGCGCACTTGAGAGGGTGTGGGCGTCTCTTGGGGGACGGTTGGGGTCAGTGATCGGCCGGTGAGCGAACTGCGAGATCCAGCGGGAAAGATATTTCAATTCTCCTAATGCGGATCTCATGGGCCCCCTCCGGGCCCTGCCGCCAAAACCCCTCAGCCTTCCTGTGCTCGATTCCTTGGGGTACGTGCGACCGGCGTCCTGGCAGCCGGATTCAATGAGGATTGGACCTGTATATCTCTCTGAAAATGAGAAGGGAGTGGAGAAGGAAGCCTTGAAACCCAACCTCAAGACTTCGAGACTTCTGCATAATAGTATTCTCCGGCAGCGACTTGCTCCCGGTCCAGGAACGACCCTGGCTTATTGATCCGCGGTCTCCCGCTCTTGTCACGCCGGAATGTGATCCCGAGCGCCTTGAGGAACCGGTTCATGCCCGGCGCCATATCGAACGGACCGGCAGCCGTGCCGTGGACGCCCGGTTCGCCCTCAAAGACCAGTATCCGGTCGCTGATCATATCGATGACGTAGATGTCGTGGTCGATCACGAGCGTGCTTGCGTCCCGCCCTTCGGCGTGCTTCCTGATCATGCGCGAGATCTTCACGCGCTGCTCCACATCGAGGTGAGCGCTCGGCTCGTCCAAGATGTAGAGGTCGGCATCGCGGGAGAGGCAGATTGCGATCGCGACCCGCTGGAGTTCCCCGCCGGAGAGTGTGTTCACCGGCGCCTGGAGGAGCTGTGAGAGGGAGAGTGGCTCCAGGATCTCGTGCTGATAGTATGATGTGTCAAACTTTGCCGTCGTCCGGCGGAGGACCTCCTCGACGGTTGCATCGGTGTCACCCTTGATATACTGCGGCTTATACGAGATCCGCACCCGGGTATCCATTGCCCCGGTATCGGGCTCGATCACTCCGGCGAGGAGCTGGGCAAACGTGCTCTTCCCGATACCGTTCGCCCCGAGCACTCCGAGAACCTCACCGTTCCGAATCTCTCCGCCGTCGACGGTGAGCGAGAATTGATCAAAGCGCTTTGTCATCGCCGGGAACGCAAACAGCGTCTCCCGGTCCGTGTCGGCTGCGTGGGCCCGGGCTTCAAACGTCACCGCATACTCTCTGAACCTGACGTTCTCCTCGGGAAGGAACCCCTCCAGGTACTGGTTGATACCCACCCGGACGCCTTTGGGATGCGTGATGACACCAAAGACCGCCGGTTCACCATAGGCGATATGCACAGTATCGGCAAGCATATCGAGGATGGCGAGGTCGTGCTCGACGATCACGACCGGCCGCTCCGCGGCGAGTTCCCGGATCAGGTTCGCCGCGGCCATCCGCTGATAGACGTCAAGGTACGGCGTGATCTCATCAAGGAAGTAGAAGTCGGCATCGCGGGCAAGACTGGCGGTGAGCGCGACCCGCTGGAGTTCCCCGCCGGAGAGCGTCTTGATTGACCGGTCGAGAATTGGCCCTAGCGAGAGCCGATCAATGTAATAATCAAGTTTCCCGCGCTCATCGGTGGTTGCGAGGAGGTCACGCACCGACCCGGAGAAGACCTTCGGGATCTGGTCGATATACTGGGGCTTGACCGCGACCTTCACGCTCTTCTGCGAGAGCATCTGGAGGTAGTCGAAGAGTTCGGTCCCCTGGTAGAGGTCGAGGACGTCCTTCCAGGAGGCCTCGGCATCGGTCTTTCCCAGGTTCGGGACGAGCGTTCCTGAGAGGATCTTCACCGATGTGCTCTTGCCGATACCATTGGGCCCGAGGATGCCAGTAACCTTCCCCTCGATGGGGATCGGGAGCCCGTAGAGGGCGAAACCGTTTCTGCCATAGCGGTGCGTCGGTTGGTCAAGTTGCTCGGGGAGGTTGACGATATCGAGCGCCTCAAACGGGCATTTCTTCACGCAGATACCGCACCCGACACAGAGTTCTTCCGATATGGCGGCCTTCTGGTCTTCACCGATGATGACTGTCTCATCGCCGGTTCGGACACGCGGGCAGTAAAGGATGCACTCGGTGCCACACTTGATGGGGTGACACCGATCACGGTGTACAACAGCAATACGCATGGGTGATCACAGAACGGTGGTGGTCAAAAGGATCGTCCAGGTTATGAACCAGAGCGCGAACGTCATGAAGCTCTGGTAGAACCAGTCTTTTCCGGTCAGAGCCATGTAGTCGATCCGGATAAGCATGAAGATGTGCTTCTGAAAGACAACCCCCGCCGCGAGGAGAAGGATACCGATGATGGCGTTTGGCTGGAGTCCGTTCACCGGATCGGGGGTGCCGGAGAGGTAGAACGAGAGCGCTCCGGTAAGTATGCCCATAAAACAGGCTACAAGCGTCCGCTTAATCCGATTTCTGTGCTCGATCTGCTTCTCGGCGCGAGTCCGCGGCCGTGTATTCTCGACCTCTGCTGCTACCACATTCTCGCTCATCGTGACACCAGTCTTACGCCATTCCTGAAAGGGATGTCTCACCTCGGGACGGCGGTCCGGGCAGCACATAGCGGGCTTCCGGCCCCTTCCTGGATTGACGGAATCACTACAATATAGGGTGTTCTCCGGTTATAAAGGTAGGTACCCCTGGCTCTGGGGAAACTGAGGTTCGGCAGATCGAAGGTGTTTGCGGCGGCTTTCCATATGATAGGATAGATTAGAGGTAGTGATGTACAAGATGGCGCGTTCTGGCTGCCAGGGCTCCCATGCTTGGTCGCACAGGAAAGCCTTAGGTGGCCCGAATTTCACTCGATCTTATACCGCAGGATTGCCGCAATACCCCCGAGGGCTTCAAGGCGCTCTCCGGGTTCAAACTCGGTGCTCATCACGACGATCGACGCGCTCATATACTCGGCATCCTTGATGATACGCGTTGCCTCTTCGTCACGGAGCCGGGTGTCGGAGACCAGGATCGTTTCTACCGCACCGTAAGCGACCGCTTTGCCGACTTCGTCAATGCCATAGGCGACAGCACCGTTGGTCGCGATCCGGCGCAGGACCTCATCCATCAGCCTGACTTCGCGTGCAAGGTGAAGGTCGCCGAGGAGCCGCTCGAGAACCCCCTGCCCGATCACCTCCTGGACAGCGCCCCGTCCGACACGCCGTGTCTCGACGGTGGTCATCCGCTCTGCAAGGTCCGGAGCCTGGACTTTTGCATAGTTCACGAATTCGTCTTTCACGAACCCCGGGCCTGCGACGATCAGGGGGCCTGTGACCGCGGCGATAGCCTCAAGCGTCTTCTCAAAGAGCGCCGACCGGGTTCCGGTGTCCGCACCCTTGCTGCTCCCGGCCGTGACGGTCGTTACCCATTCCGGGCCGAACTGCCGCAGACGGTAAACCTGCGCTTCACCCTCCTCGACGCTCACGACATGGACCACACCATATGCAGAGGCGTCGACGGCCCGGCGTATCCGCTCGCAGTCGACGGAACGCCACTGTTTGATGACCGAGATCTCGAAGCCCGCTTCTACGTTTAAGGTGTGGTGTGCGGAGACATCCACCCCGCTCTCGATGACCCCGCTGATGCGGAGACGGTTCGTGTGCTGATGGAACTCCACTTTCTCGACCCGGATTCCCAGTCGCACCGGCCGCTTCTCTATCTTCTCGGGCCGAATTTTATCGCTTGCTCCCTCGACACTCCGGAAGGTCGTCGCAAAGACGAGGTCGCCGGGTCCGACCAGGTGGGAGAGGTGCCAGAGATCGTCAAGCGTCTCTGGAAAGAGACGTATCTCGCCGTACTGCTTTTTTAACTCGCAAACTTCAGCCTTCATGGTTCTACGATATCAGAGCCGCCGGGAGGAATGAATGCGGCGACCGTCTCGGTGTTTAAGGCGGACTTGAGCCCTTTCCACTCTTCCTCCGGGAGTTTCTCTCTGAGTGCCCGGACAACCTTCTTTGCGATATCGTTCGGCTCAAACTGCCCGGGACGAAGTTCTACCCATACTTTCGCGCGTTCTCTGATGGCCGCTGCTGGGCCGCCGATGACGGCGACCTCCGGCGTCATCGCTAGACCGATCGCCACCCCGAGCGGGACGTTCCTGAAGTACTGCCGCTCGCCACGGATGATGAACGCTCCGCGGGCGACGTATTCGCCGGACTCGGCTGTCTTGCTCACCTGGTCGGGGCGGGCGGCATAGACGTCCGCAGTGAAGTGCCCGGCCTTCCAGGCATTGGAGTAGGATGCGGCAAACTGCACGGCCTCGTCCAGGTGTTCGGTCGTGCCTTTCACGATGACGACGCTTCCGCCGTGGACGTCGGCGTGGATGAAGAGATCCCCGCCTTCCATATATTTCTTGACGAGTTCTTCGTTCTGGGAAGCGTCACGGCCACCTATGACAAGGACTCCGTCGCTCGTGGTGAACCAGCGGAACCGGTGGTACCACCGCTTCTTCTGGAGGGCAAGGCTCTGCTTTCGCCGGGGCTTCTCGGGCACCGTACGCTCCATCGCCGCGAGTGCGCCGGCCTTCTTCTTCTTGAACTTCTTTATCTGGTCGTAATAGCGGCCGATGTTCTGCTCGATCGTCTCGTGGACGTAGACCATCACCCGCTCGCCCGATAGTTCGAGGTCCACCGCCGCCTCCGCAGGGTGGACCGCACGGACCATCTTTGCTGTCGGGTTGTTGCCGTTGGATTTGAGGATTCGCTCGATCTCCTGCCAGGATCGGGTCTTGCTCGCTTCATCAAGCGTCGTTATGATCTCGGCAACAGTCGTGTAGTTCTCGTAGAACACCTCCACGATCCGCTCGTAACGTTCGATCTTCTTCTCAAAGCCTTTGATCGCCTCCTCCTGACGGCGGCGGATCACCTCCGCCTGGGAGAGGCGCGGTTTCTCTGTCGCGACCTCCCCCTTCTCGCCTGCAATCTTCGGGTAGAAGGCATCGAGCGCCTCGCTGAAGGTTGTAAACCGCTCGCGAACCTCTTCATTGCCGAGCAGAACCGGCCAGCACCCGGAGGGTGTTATCACCGGCTCCCGGGACTTCTCGACGCTCGTGATCAACCGCTCGAGGGCCTTGCGGACCGTCTCCGCATCCACCTCTTTCGCCGCGGCGTTCTTATCGACGCCCGCGAGTCTGCAGACCTCCTCGGCATACGCGCCGCCGAGCATGCACCCGACGGCAAGAGTCCGGACGATGTCCCGGTCGGACCCGGCGAGCATACTCTCAAACTCAGCAGGGGAGAGTGCCGAGCAGTCCGATCCCTCGAAGGCGTAGACCGCACCCGGGATCACCTCCCGGTTCTTGAACCGGTGGTGCCAGAGGGGTTTGATTATTGTATATCCTTCGTCGCAGAGAACCGTGTTTCCCTCGTCGAAGAGTTCGAATATGAGATGATAGGTCGTGTCGTGTTTCCCGACATCGATACATATCGTGCGCTCGAGTCCGAGCTGGCGGATACCGAGCACTTTCCCGCCATCAAGGTGCTTTCGAAGCAGCATCGCAAAACTCGGCGGGTTCTTTGGCGGGTTGGGGAACTCTGCGGTGAAGTGGGCACGCCGCCCCATCTCGACGAGCAGTTGGTATTTCGCCCGGTCTTCACCGTTCAGCCTGATTCCAAGGGTCATTGCGTCGAACTGGTAGATCTTGCCGACCCAGAGCGGGAGGCGATCGGCAGCCTCCGCTACCAGTGCCCGAAGATCGACCCCGCTCATTCCCTGTAATGTTGCCATTGACTCCAGAATACATTCGGTCCGGTACCTAAAGAAGGGTACGGGCGGGTGATGCAGGTTCTTGGTCCGGCAGGAGACGAACAGGAGGGGCGTGCCAGTAAAATAGTGGGGATAAAGCCCCGTACACTGGACCGTGGGGGTATCACTCTAAGGGGTGGGAACCGGGGGAGTGCGATGGTTCGTAGAGAACCTGAGTTCAAGCAACCGAAGGGTGCGGAGGGGTTTGCTCCCTTCTCGCACCTTGCGGTGCTCACGCTCACTCTCGTTTGCGCCTCGAAACTCTTCGAGTATTTCAAGTTCGCTTCGCTCGCACTTCATACCTGACGGTGCTCGAGTTCCTGTCCCGAAAATGCTTTGCGTTTTCTCAAACCCCGTCCCTTCAGGACAGCTCGAAATGTGTTGATACCCTTATGGCTCCACCTGAAACGGATTCCCACTGGACATCGCATTACAGGGGGGAGGGGATAGGGGAGGGGCTGTCTCTTATACACATCT
>NZ_LFRO01000086.1:0-410 GCF_001512385.1 Methanoculleus sp. DTU007
CGGCAAGGACGGCGATCTCTGCTTCAAGGCTCGCCTGGTAGCGCGGCAGGGAGCGGACGAATTCGGTGAGGACCACGCCGAGGAAGGCGATGACCCCGGCAAAGATCCCGATGAGCCCTGCGACGACTATTACGGCGGCAAGGATTTGCGGCACTCCCCGTCGGGTCAGCCACGCCATGACGGGTGCGGTGATCATCGCAAAGAAGACGGCAACGAGGAGCGGGCCGAGGATCGGCGTTGCTGCTCTCGCCCCCGCGAGCACGATGACGACTGCGGCCCCTATGATCGCGATCCGGGCAGGGGGGGAGAGGTTCTCGCCGATGATCTTCACAAGGACGATATGGGTCTTCCCAAAAGAAAGAGTTTTCCGGGCGAGTTTTTAATCTCCGGCCTCCGCTGCCCGGATCGCC
>NZ_LFRO01000086.1:429-740 GCF_001512385.1 Methanoculleus sp. DTU007
CCTGGAGCGACTCCCAGATGACCGGGGTTGCAAGGAAGATGTTTTTCCGGCCGATGGTCCCGGCTGCTCCGCTCTCTTCGAGGCCTGCAAGGAGCCGGGGTTCGACCTCGGCGAGGATGAACCGACCGTTGTGGGCCCTGACCTTCCGGGCGTAACGCTCAAGCATCCGGAAGAGGCCGATCCCGGCCTCGATCCTCCCCCGGAGGGTGAGGATGACGACGGCGCTCTCCGACCCCTCGGGGGACGGGAGCGAGCGCTCGATCGCCCGGAGGGTGGCGAAGTAGACGCTGCCGGAGATCGAGAGGATGGTG
>NZ_LFRO01000086.1:804-999 GCF_001512385.1 Methanoculleus sp. DTU007
GACGAGGTAGATGGCGAGCGAGAGGAGGACGCCGATGTAGATGCTGTACTGGAGCGGGAGGACCTGGGTGGAGATGAAGGTGGCGATCATCCCCCAGCGTCCCGGGCGGGAGTACTTCCAGATGCAGGTGATCTCGCGGGGCTGGTAGATGAGTTCTATCCCGATGAGGATCAGGATGCCGGCAAGCGCCGGGAG
>NZ_LFRO01000094.1:0-270 GCF_001512385.1 Methanoculleus sp. DTU007
CAGAACCAACCCGGCTCAAAGCACGGTCTTGTTAGTTCTCCATCAACAGGGAAACAATGTTTGTTTTGTAAGTATATAAACATTTGCTCCCTGCATCAGATTTGAGGCTTGGGCCTCAAACCCTCATTTCCCTTTGATTACAGGTGAGTCGGCCCAAACCCGGCCGAACTTTTTCACCTGCGCAGGAAATAATGTTTGTTCTTCATCACATATAAACATTATGTTCCTGCTTCAGGCCTCGCAGCAAGAGTTCTCTGAAACTCTTGCCCC
>NZ_LFRO01000094.1:286-4683 GCF_001512385.1 Methanoculleus sp. DTU007
CACCCAGATCCCAGCCGAAATACGAAGTTTCGGCTCGAACCCGATTCACCTGTGCAGGATCCAATGTTGTTCGCGCTTACATATAAACATTGCGCTCCTGCATGGGAATCAATTCCGGGGATTTACTCTAAACCCCCGGAACGGTGACATGATCTCTCGAGACGTATCGCCCGACGACCTACTCACCTATGTGAGGAATAACGTTAGAATTACTAAGATATAAATCCTCCTGCAGGATCCACCAAAACAAGCCGTTTCCACCGGGGTTTAGCGTTCAGACCACAGCAACACCGTTCTCCAACCCGCTCATTCTCCCGGGCATAAACGGTCTGACCGTATTCCGCGCGGGAACACAAAAAGCCACAAATAACAACTGTTTTGTTACGGCCGCGCAAACAGAATGGCACAACAGGGGAAACCCCCGGAGCCAGACGAATACCCATGCCCCGCTTCAATCTCAGCCCATCGCTCATCGGCTGGTTCTTCTACCACGATTGCGAGCGCTACCTGCGCTACCATGCAACCCCCGAGAAGGAGCGCGCGGACGCAGGCATCCCGGCGGTCAGAGCCGGGCGAAGCGCAGTGACGCAGGCCCTCATGGATGCAGGCATCCGGTGGGAAGAGGAGGTCATCCGCACCAAACTTTCTGGAAGAGCCCGGATCCCGGGCGGCGCGGGTCCCTTCACCGACCGATCGTTCTCCATCGAAGAGAGTTTCAACCTCCTCCCCCGACTCTCCCCCGGCGAGGCAATCTACCAGGCGACCATTCCGGTCTCAGTTCACTTCCTGCGCAACTATGGCCTCGACCCGGAGACCTACCGGTTCTCTCCCTGCCGCCCTGATCTCATTCGGATGGAGCAGAAAGAGAATGGGAAGTCACGACTCTCAATCATCGACATCAAAGCAAGCGAAGAACTCAGCATCACCCACCGGATCCAGGCGACTCTCTATGCCCTCATCCTCGATCACGCTCTCGACCTGCTCGGGATCGATCTCGAGGTCGACCTCTCCCGGGCTGGGATCTGGCTCCATGGAAAGGAGGAGCCGGAACCCTTCGATCTCCACCTCAACATCAGGGTGGTCGAAGACTTCCTCCGCTACCGCCTCCCGGAGATCCTTGAAGAACCGCCGGAGGAGGTGCCCTGGCACATCACTTCGCGGTGCGAGACCTGCGAGTTCTACCCATACTGCCGCAAGGAGGCAGAGACCACTGCCTCGGTCTCGCAGATCCCGGGGCTTTCGCCTGTAGGAAGGCGCTATCTCCGGGAGGCCCCCTGGAACGGGGGGAACCCCATCAACACGCTTCCCGAGCTTGAACGGTTCCTTGCAGACCGGGATAACGACCGGCACCTCGAGAACTGCGGATCACTCGCAGGCCAGGGCGACCGCCTCCGCGCAACCGTCCGGGCGCTCACCACGGGAGAGGTCGTCCGCGGGACCGGGACATCGCTTGCCCTCCCCGTCTACGAAGGGGTAAGCATCGTCCTGACGCTCCAGAAGGACCCCGTCTCCGNNCCGGGTATACGCCCTCGGGTTTCGACGAAGCAAGGGGAAGAAGGTCTACGGCACCCCCGCGCATGAAGCCATCTTCGTCGCCCAGAACCCCGACGACTGCACCAGGGTGCAGCGGGAGTTTCTCCAGGCGCTCGCCGCGGAACTTGAAGCCGTCGACGGGTACAACCGGGAGCATGAGTGGGCGGACCAGATCTCGGTGCAGACCTACGTCTACGATACCTACGAGGAGGAACTCTTCAATCAACTCCTGAACGAAGCGATCAAAGACCCCGCCACGGCAGAGATGGCCCTCAGGCTGCGGTTCTATTACCAGGATCCCGGCATTGCGCTCGGGTTCTGCCACCCGGCAGCATCGGTCTCCTTCCCGATCGTCGTCTTGACGCGCGAGATCCGGCGGCTGCTGGCCCTCCCCGTCCCGTTCACCCTCCGTCTCCCGGAGGTCCTCGCGGCCATCCCCTCCTCACGCTTTCCGTATCAGCTCAGTCCAAACACCCTCTTCTGGAACGAGCAGAGCAACGCCATGAAGAGCGATGCCGTCATCATGGCCTGGAGCGGAGCAAGACCGGAGGCCACGGGCTGGATCCGCCAGGAGATCGCGCGCCGCCTCCTTGCTGCAGGGAGTCTCCTCGAGGGGCTCCGCGAACGGGTTAAGGAGAGCCTCGTCCGGTGGCCGGAGAACTTCCGGTTCCCGCGCCCCTGGGACGCAGCGACGCCGGAGGTCTCACGCCTCCTCTTCATCGCGGAGTACGAGTCAAGCCTGGGCGCCCGAAAGATCCAGGAACTGCGGAGCAGACCGCCGGCGGTGCGCATCCGGGACGGTATCAGCATCCCGGTCAGAAAGATCGAGGGGAACTTCTGGAAGGTGCTTTCGCCTCTCGACCTTGCGACGTTCGAGCAGTCTCAGGCGTTCAGTTACCTCCTGGTGCCGGACGGCGACGCGGGCGAGGAGGCGCTCCTCGCATTCGACGACCTCCGCTACCGGGCGAGCCCTAACCCCGGCAAGAGCGGGGTCTGCTTCGCCCATGTCCGCGACACCATCGTCAACCATGCTGCCGGTGAGGTGAGGGGGCTTGTGCTGGAGGTAACCTATCCCTGGAATCATCAGCCCTTCTCCGAGGGCGACTGTGCGGTGCTAAACCCGCGCTTCACCGACTTCGTCACGCCGCGCTACGTAGACCGCCTCCTCGCCCTGGACGGGGAGCCGAATAACCCGTTCATCCGCCTCCTCCGGGACCCACGGGGGTTCGCGGCACCGGTCCTCGAGTCGGAAGAGGTCATCGCCGATGCCAGACGGCTCGCCGGCGACGCAGGGTTCACGAAAAGCCAGGCCAGGGCATTCTCCAGGATGATAGAAAGCCGCCTGACGCTCGTCTGGGGGCCGCCCGGAACCGGAAAGACACACTTTCTCGCCAATGCCGTCCTCTCGCTCGTCAAGGCCCGAAAGGAGCACGGTAAGCGGATCCGGGTGGGAGTGGCCGCGTTCACCCACGCCGCCATCGAGAACCTGCTCGTCAAGGTGCAGGACTCGGTCGAGGGATTCGGCCTTACTGCGGCTCTTCCCATATACAAATTAAGAAGCATCCACACCCCGGGGGGGAAACGATGCCTCGAGGTGCTGCCCCACGATCGGGTCGAGACCGTCGTCGGCTATCCGTCCCTCCTCCTCGGGGGGACCGTGCACAGTTTCGAGAGGCTTGAGAAATTCCTCCCATCCTTCGATCTCCTGATCATCGACGAAGCCTCGCAGATGCGGCCGGCGGAACTCGCGATGGTCCTCCCGCTGCTCGCAGACGGTGGGCGGCTCGTCCTTGCGGGCGACGACCTTCAACTCCCCCCGGTCATTCTCGGAGCCTACCCGGTGCCTGAGGACGGTCTCCCGGGGCTTGAGGACTCAATCTTTGCCTACCTCAGACGCCGCGACGACCCGGAGCACCCCGTCTATACCTGCCAGCTCCTGGAGAACTGGCGGATGAACCGGACCCTCTGCCGGTTCCCGGCGGAGACCCTCTATGGGACCGGTTACGCCCCCGCGACCAGTGCGATCGCAGCGCAAAAGATCGCCCTCGCCCCCGACGAGCCCGGCGAGGAGTGGGTCGAGTGGGTCCTCGATCCAGAATGCCCGCTCGTCCTCTGTATCCTCGAGGGCGTTCAGACGACGGTAGAGAACCCCACCGAGGCGGCTCTGGTCACCCGGCTGGTCGGAGCGCTCCGGGAGAGGCTGATCGACCCAGAATCCGGGGCCCCGTATCCTGAGACAGAGGATGGAGACTACCGATTCTGGCGGAGCGGGCTCTTCATCGTCAGCCCGCACCACGCCCAGATAGGAGCCATCCGGAACGCCGTCTCCAGGATACGGGACTGGAAGTATCCGCCGTTCATTGATACCGTCGACAAGATGCAGGGGCAGGAGGCCGAGTGCGCAATCGTCAGTTACGGGGTGAGCGATCCAGAGACCGCTCTTGCCGAAGCCGAGTTCATCTACAGCAAGAACCGCTTAAACGTCTCACTGACCCGGAGCCGGGCGAAATGTGTGGTCTTCCTGTCCCGGCCGCTGCTGGAGCCGCCGCTTGACCTCGTCCAGAATCAGAAGGCGGCAGAGGGGCTGACCCATATGCTCGACCTCCAGGAGTTCTGCAGGGCTCACGGGGATGTGCGGACGTTTTCCCTCGACGATAAGGCGGGAATCAGGCTCACGGTGATGCGGGCGCGGGAGGAGGAATAGAGAACGCGTAACCACCAGTTGCGCCACTTCCTAAAACCAGGGGATCTTCCGAGCAACCTAGTGTTCAGTGACCCCATGACCCATGCACGGCTTTCCAGGGGGCATCGCAACTGGGGGGTGGGGACAGGGGAGTGCGAGCGAAGCGAGCTTGAGAAACTCG
>NZ_LFRO01000011.1:0-20443 GCF_001512385.1 Methanoculleus sp. DTU007
GCGGCGCTCCAGAAGAAGCTCCGGATCCTCTCCCGGCTTCGCTCCTCTTAATCTTCCGGTTTTTTGCCCGCTGCGCAGACGTTATACGCCAGGTACGGCAGTTTCTCCTCGATGATGGGCTCCACTTTCCGGGCGAGGTTAAAGACCGGATCAGCGAGGTTTAAGTGCGCAAACGAGCATCGGCTGACCGAGAGGTCCTCGAATCCTGCCTCCCGGAAGAGTGACTCAATCTCGGCGTTGGTGTAGTAGTGCTCGTTAAAGTCCCCGACTCCAACCTTCTTTAAGCCGACCATCTCTCCTATGTGATAGATGACCGGGACGATGCTCGTAAAGACAGTCCGCGAGAGTGTGCAGACCGCGATCCGGCCGCCGGGTTTCAGGACCCGGTAGGCCTCGCGGAGCATTCCCTCCGGGTTTGGGATGTAACTGAAGGCGAGCAGGCTTGCGAGAGCATCGAAGGTGGAGTCCCGGAACGGAAGGATATCGGCCGTTCCAACGCAAAACTCGCACTCGGGGCAGCGCTGCCGCCCATGTTGAACCATTCTAGGGCTGATATCGAGTCCTACAGCTCGACCCCCTTCAGCGACGTAGCGCTGGACAAAAAGCCCTGTCCCACACCCGAGGTCGAGAAGGTACCCACCCTTCGGGAGTTCTCTCATCACGTGATCCGAGATGTGGCCGTGGTAATACTTCCCGCGGTGGCCGTCGTAGCGGTCGTCGTAGATATCCGCAACCTCATCATAGTGCTGCTGTACTTTCTTCACTGAACACCTCCCGGGCAATTCGGGCAAGTAGTGCATTGAGCTGCACAAAGTCGTCCGCATTATGGCAGAGACGGTGGTCCGCATCGGCGAGTGCGATGGCAAGCGCCGGATGATTGTATTCCCGCCTGACCACCTGCCGGAGCTCGCCGACGACCTCCCGCGCCGAGAGCCCATACTCGATCATCAGCGACTCAACGATCCTCTTTGCCGCTGCAAAATTGCCGGCCCGGATAGCATCGAACGCGGATGTTGCGACGTTTCCGGTCTCCGAGCGCGAGAGATCCGCGAGGTCGAAGTCCTTCTTTGATTGTGCGGCGATCTGAGCGTACATAATCGCCCGCCGCAGGTCGCCCTGCGCCGCGTGTACGATCAGGTCGAGGTCATCGGCCGGGATTGTGGCCCCCTCTAGAGCGAGGATCTCGTTGAGACGGGCACGGATGACCTCACTCTCAAGCGGGGCAAAGAAGATCGGCAGGCAGCGCGACGCGATAGCCGGGATGATCGCCGACGGCCGGGTGGTGACAAGGATGAACCGGCAGGTGGCGCTATAGCGCTCCATCGTCCGGCGCAGAGCCTGTTGCGCCTCAAACGTCAGGCTCTCAGCATCCTCAAAGACCATCAGTTTGAAGTCGGCATCGAGCGGTCGCATCGAGGCGTACCACTTCACGATCTGCTTGAAATTAACGATCAGGCTCAGATCTTTGCGGTAGATCTGGGCGAATCGTTCATCTGTTTCAAGAGCGCTCTTCCCCTTCCCAAGGAGGTCGGCGGCGCTGAGGATGGTCGTATTTGCCTCCCAGGTCTCGCCGTAGAGCCGTTTTGCGAGGCTTTCCACAGCGATAGACTTGCCGGTGCCGTGCGGGCCGGAGATGAGCATATGCGGCACGCTCCGCGTATCCGCAAACGTCATCAGGTGGCGGACGACTCTCTCCTGCCCGACGATCTCCTCGCATCCCTTGGGTCGGTGGATCTCACTCCAGAGCATGGGCCAGTCTCTCTCTCATCTCATCTATTGCTGCCCTAAGAAGATAGGCATTATCAAGCGAGGCGATCAGGCGTTCTCCCTCCCCCGGCTCAAGGGAGGTACATGCCGTGGTGATCGCAGGGAGAGCACGTGTCACCTCATCGACGATCGTGAGGTTTGCCGTCCGCGCTGTCCGGGAGAGCGGGTTTAAGTCGATGGTAATGACGGTCTTGCCCATCTTTCGGAGCGCTTCGCAGCGATCCCCGTCCTCGAGGGGGACCAGGATGACATCAGCGTCTCCAATCCCCTCCGGGAGACAGAGCGCACGGTCGTGGGAGAGCGGGATGAGCCGCTCCGGCGTACCTGAAAGAACCCGGACGCCGTGCTCTTCAAGCAAGTTGGTGATCAGCCGGATCCGCTCGTCAGTCCGGTGGAAGAGGTTCACCTCGACATCGGCATTGCTTGCCCTCTGCAGTTCAGCGATCTCTCTTGCCGCAAGCGCCGCCGTGTTCCCGTTCACCGATATCACCGCATGCCGGGCGGATAGAAGCATCGCGGCGGCCGTCCGGGCGGCAAGAAGTGCGCTCTCCGTTGTCTTTTCGCCGATCAGGTAATCGAACGCCTCCCCGCGCCCGTGGGAGGCAAGCCCCTCGAGGGCGACGATGCCCTCGCGGGCGCACTCGGCAAGCCGTTCACGGACGACAAGAGAGCGGTAGCGTGGATGGTCTTTTGGGATCATGGTCTCATCTCGATCAGGTATGCGCCGCGGCGTGCGACGCAAAGCCGGTAGACCTCCCCGAACCGGGAGAGGACCGCCTCCGCACCGTTGCCGCAGGCGAAGACGCCGTTTCCCAGCATCGTCATGCTCGCCGGGACACCTGCAGTATCGCAGGCCTGGAGCACCTCTCGTACCTCTGCCGCAATAAGCCCGCTGCTTTCGGCAAATCTGCGCGAGAGACGGCAGAAGTCGGCAAGATCCCGGGGGCAGCGGTCCGGGTACGCGGCGGCTATCCGGGCCATCGCCTCGGGCGACGAGAGGACCGAGGCGGTCGGGAGTGGACCGAGGCTTATGGCGTAGAGTGGTTCCTCCGGGTAGATGCGGGTGATCTCTGCATGGATGCCTGCACCTTTTCTGCAGACAACCCCGCCTGCCTGGATCGCGGCGACGTCCCCTAGACCGGTCCGGTGCAGGACCTCGGCTTCGTGGGCATAAGCAGCCACCTCCTCTGCGGTAAGAGTGAGGGCGAAGAGTTCGTTTGCGGCCGTGAGTGTCGCAAGAAGCGCAGCCGCCGAGAGTCCGAACCCGGCCCCGATAGGTAGCCGGCACTCCGTGGTGACGCGGGCGGCAACACCCAGCCGATCGAGGGCATACTCGATCGGCGGCGACCCGGCGAACGCGTGGCCCTGGTGGATCACCCGGACGCTCGTCTCGCGGGCCGGCTCAACCGTCGAACGCACCCCTTCATTGATGACCACGCCGGCCCCGATGCTCCCGGTCGATGCAGGGTCGCTCCCCTCGACGCGTCGGAAGTAGCCGGATATGTGCCCGGGGGAGAAGGCTACAGCAGTCTGGACCATATCGCCGCAGCGACCTCCTCCTTGGTCCCGGAGATCTCGGTAGTCTCCCCGGTGGTCATGATCCGAAACGATCCCGCCGCCGCGCCCATCGTCGGGGGTGTGTTCACGACGACAACGCTTGCGCCTGCTTCAAGCATCGCCCTTGCCCGCTCCTCCTCGTTCCAGCCCAGTTTGAATGCCACCGTCATCGGCCGGTAGGTCTTCATAACCTCGCTGATGATCTTTGGGAGAGGATTGAGCCGTATGCTCAGCGGCTCTCCGCTTGGGATCTTTCCCTCCCGGCGCTCGGGGGCAAAGTCCGATATCGCCGCGGCGCTGATGTAGATATCGACCCCCTCGTCCCGGCAGACCGAGAGGACGGCATCCCGCATCTCGGCCGCAGTCGTGGCGCGGATATTTCTCACGCACGGGAATGAGCCGCTGTGCACCACCGTCACGTCGGCCCCGAGCCGGAAGGCCGCGAGGGCGAGGGCTCGCCCCATCTGGCCCGTCGACCGGGTGGTGAGGACCCGGACGTCGTCGAGGGGCTCCGCACACGCCCCGCTCGTGATGAGAACCTTCTTTCCGGCGAGCGGATGGCCCATCACTGCCCGTTCGGCGTGAAGGACGATCGTCTCGTTATCGGCGATCTTCGCCTTCCCCTCCTCGATCCTCGGGTCGACGACGACGATGCCCCAGGACTGGAGTCGTCGGAGGTTCTCCCTGACCCCCGGATGGTTGTACATACTCTCGTGCATCGCCGGGACGACCACCACCGGCATCCCTCGGCCAAGCGCCGTCGTCGCGAAGGTGGTCACCGGAGTATCGTCGATCCCGCAGGCGATCTTGCTGATGGTATTTGCCGTGCAGGGGGCGATGAGGAGGAGGTCTGCCGCCCCGCCCTCCCCGCAGTAGAGGACATGCTCCACAAGGCCGGTGATCCGGGTGATCGTTTGCCGGCCGGTTGCGTAGGTCAGGGCGTCGGGGTGGATGATCCCCGCCGCTGCATCCGTCATGACCGCCTGCACCGTCGCACCCCGGCGGCGCAGCGCGTGGGCGAGTTTCACCGTCTCGACGGCTGCAATGCTCCCCGTTACGGCAAGCACCACCGTCTTTCCTGAGAGTGTCATCACGATATCGTCACATCCTGCACCATATGCCATGCGTGCGGGCCGTATTTCTTCACCCGGCGGGAGGTTACTGCCGCCTCAAGGCCGGCCTTGGCGACCTCTTTCTGGATCGTTTCGGTCGCGTTCCCGATGCTGTGGACGTGGAGCACGCTCCCGCTCCGGACGTGAGCGAGGGCATCGGCAAGCATCGAGGGTGCATCGAAGTGACCCATCAGGATCCGATCATAGATGCCGGAGAGATGCTCCCTGCAGTCCCCAAGAACTCCCGTGACCCGGTCCGCGAGATTGTTTGCCATAATGTTTCGTTGAAGGTATTCAAAGGCTATTGGGTTGATCTCCATTGCATGGACCTGTGCACCGCTCATGGCCGCGGGTATCGAGAAGTAACCGATTCCTGCAAACATATCGGCGATGCGTTCGCCGGGCCGGACAAGGGAGGCGATTCTTGCCTTTTCTATACGGTTTCCCTGAGCAAACATCACCCGTGTCGGGTCAAGGATGAACGTGTAGCCCTGCTCGCGGTGGCGCACCTCGCCGGCGGTCCCGTAGAGCACCTCCACGTCCGGGATGCGCATCACACCCGTATACCCTTTCACCCGGATGACGCCTCGGGGGCGGCAATGCTCCACGATCGCGGCAAGTTCGTCCTTTGTCGGTGCGTCGCCGTGGAGGATCGCGATATCCCCGACGAGGTGATATCCCCGGCCCCGGTATCGCGTACGCTCGGGGAGATTCTCGTCGGCAGGATAGCCTTCCCGGACCGGGACCCAGGCGGTCCCGTCCCGGACGTAAGGCCGGCGGGTCGGGTCGACCCACTCCTCCCCCGCAAGATCGGCGAGGGTGTTCGCCGGCACTTTGCGCGCACGCATGGGAATCACCCGACGATGACCAGGCGATCCTCCACCTCATCGCGGAGCACCCGGATTGGCTGCCCCTCCACCGGGAACGTCCAGGGCACCGCATTCACCTCTTTGGTCTGGTAGGTCTTTGGGTCCATCAGTCCTACGGCGCCCGGTTGCGTGAAGACCACGAGCGCGGACTCGGCCTCGCGAACGTTTCCGATGAGGCGCTCCACCTCATCCTCAGTGAGGGTCCGGGCCGTGCCGTTCTGCAGGTCAAAGACCCGGAGACGTTGCCCGTCAATCTCACGCACCTCAAAGTAGCCGCCCCGGGCGACCACCACGTCGCCTTTCTGGTAGAACGGCAGCCGAATCGAGTAGGTGATCCGGTAGAGTGCCCTTCCCTCCTTCTCACCGACCAGTTTCGGATGGGTTGTAAACCGTCCGCCGAGCGCTCCGGTTATCATCCTTGAGATCTCAAGGCCGAGGTGTTGTGTCCCGACGGTGATATCGACGCCGTCTTTTGTGTCCTGGAGATCCGATATGAACGAGAAACGGTCGCCCGACTGCTGGAGCGACTCTTCGACCTGCTCCGCAATCCTTGCGGCAACTTCGCGCTCGTAGGCGTTGATCTTTCTGTTCGTAGCCCGTACCTGGACGATCCCCTCGTAGTAGCCCCCGGAGATGCGGCTGCACCGGTCGCAGGACTCCTTCTGCCAGATGATCTCGGTCTCGCAGGTCTCCTTCACCGGGACCCCATACATCGTCGCTTCCACCTCGACGGTGCAGGTCGTCCTGTTCGGCCCGGTCTCCTGCGACCGGACGGTGACCCGGATATCCTTTGCATCCTCGTGGATGCTCGTCGCCGATACCGCCAGTTCGGCGATCAAGTCCTCACGCGGCATCTGCAGGTCCGACCAGGTCTTGCCGCGCTTCTGCGAGTCGCAGACCGGACAGTAGACCGCCGTCACCCGGGGCTGGCAGGTGAGTAGTCGGACATCCGCGGCCCGGCACTGCGGACAGAGCCCTTCTTCGGTCGGCTGCCCGCATCGGGGGCAGATGCTCGTCTGGATGGTCATGGGATTATATCCTGAATATCTGAGCATGGGGGACGTCGCCGATCATGATGCAGTCCTCCTCATTGACGAGCCCCATGGCTTCTGCGAGGGCTACGACACGCTTCCCTATTATATTAACGTTATCGGCACCGGCAAGAGCTCTCCTGACATCTTCCTCAGCAACACGCTCCGTGCCGTAAAATTCTCTGGTGATGCAGACTTCCACGTCGCCGTGCATCAGGGTGACGTCGAGCAGCTCGGAATCGCAGGCAGCCACCACTTCACCGGCGCCCGGTATACGGTGCACTTTCAAGTACATTGCAGATCTCTTGATCGGGAATCATCAAAAAGGTGCGCTGTTGCCTCAAGGAAGGGCAATATCAACGCCGTAGGTGCGGGATGGCGTCTCGACATGGATGCGCCAGGCATCCTCTTCGGTGATGAGTCCTTCCTCGAGGTACCTGCGTGTGAACCGCGGAACGGACTTCGGCCCGATGACCGCTCCGGGCCGGCTGTTCTCGTCCATGTAGTCGCTCTCCATGGTGAACCGCCGCCCCTCGCGGGCAAGCGCGGGAATATCCTCGTGCCGCGCGATGAAGGAGGGCATGAGCGGGGTCTCCGGCGTCGCAAAGTGTTTGACGACCCTCTCGATCGGGATACCCGCTTCGGCGGCCATCTCGACGACATCGATGCAGGGTCCGCTCTCGGCGTGGAGCTGGACGGCGCAGCCGTGTTCGGCGCCAAGTTCGAGTGCGTGGAAGAGGACCGCGTTTGAGGCGCTAAGCACCTCCGGCGGGACCTCGTAGTGGGGCCGACCGCTCTTGAGAGCAACAGCCCGTCCCTCCTCGACGTAGCGGGCCGCAAGGTCGAGACCGGCCATCATGACCGCGGCGGCCTCGTCCAGAGTCATCCGCGCCGCAAGGCGGTTCATCTCCGCAGGGTGGACCCCGAGGACCGGGTAGACGACGAGTCCGGTCTCGCGGACCATCTCGGCTACCCGGAGCGTCGCCTCGAAGACCTCCCGGTAGTCCTCGCCAGACGAGGGTTCGATCCCGAACGACCAGGAGGGCTTTGAGACCAGGAAGATGTGCGTCCCCCCGCTGCGGCGGAAGTCCTTCGCGGCCTCGATCCCCCGGCCGTTCACCGGGTCGATGTGGATATGGTCGTCAGTGATCGGTATCGCTGGTGGTTTCATGGATCTCGACGATCTCCATCATGGGGTAATCGTCCTCGAGGTGCAGTCGGGCCCGGCAGACGGTCGTCCCGACTGTGGTCGTGATCTCGACATCAAACATCTTTCCGGCAAGTTCCGAGTAGCCGAACCGGTTCGAGACCATCATATCCCGGTTCAGCCGGACGCGGATATCCGTCACGTAAGGCTGCAGTCCGACGGCCTGCTCGATGGCGGTCTCAACGGCGGCAGCGGTCTCGCGGGCGATCGGCGTCCCGACGAACTGGTGGTAGAGGGCGCCGAGCTTGATCCCGGCTTCGAAGGCCGCTTTCTCGCGGTCGGTGATCATGGTTAGTAGGTTGGAGGTGCGGGAGTAAGAAGGTGCGCCCCGGGGGCGATGAGAATGAGGAGGTTTTGTTTTACACGCGTTCATAAACACGCAGGAACTTTGGTTTTGTGGGGTTCGGCATCGAGGGTGGCGTAGTTGTGCCGTCTGGAGTACTGGCGGATGTGGGCATCTCTAAACATCTTTGCCGGGAGGGGGACACCCCCTCCCGGTCCCTCCCCCGCGTGGCGATATGCGATGGTTCGTAGAACCGGAGCTGGAGCACCGCCAGGTGCGACTCCCGGTGGATAGCCGTTTCACTCTTCTGAATCTGATATGATGCCGTTGTTCTCAGGCGCATCGCTCCGGTGGATGGAGCCATTATCCCATCTTCTCCCCTTTCCCCGTATCTGGGTGGCGAAGGGAGATGACCAGCCGGAGGATGACGTAGAAGACGGCGGCGACCAGCACGCACTCGAGGTAGAACCCAAGAAGCAGGAACGCAGAGAATGCCAGGTCGTGTGCAGCTGTACCTTCGGCGAGCGGCAGTGCGCTCATGATATCGTCAAGAAGCCGCCCAAAGATCGGCAATCTGTCCGCGAGCAGCGGAGGCTCGCCTCTCCAGCGGTGCGGGGTTATGAACAGGGGAAATACAAGCGGGGTCGTTGCTGCGGCGGTGACGAGCATCGCCTGAATCTTTCCGTGAAACGAGAGGACGCCTGAAACAATCGGGAACGGTGTCGCGGCCCCGGCAACCGCAAGGATCATGAGCACCAGAAAGAAGGCGAGGATGGCGTAGAGCGGTGCGGGCCCCGGATGACCCGAGGCGACGCTGGCGAACCTACCCAGACGGCCCACGCAATGGCCGCGACGAACGGTGGGATTACGAACCGCAGCCGGCTTTGGGAGAGGCGCTCGAGGAGGGGGTGGAGGTTTGCGGAGGACGATGCTCTCATCGGACCGGATCACCCTGTTTCGCGCCCGCGTGAGGCCTTCCTGGCAGAGATTCTGGCGCGGGAAGAGGGTGGTCTCGACTTAAGACCAGCAGGACAATCCAGATGATGACCAACAGAAGCCCAAGTGTGGATCCAAGCTCTTTATCGTAGTTATCCGGGCCCGGCTCCGCCATACAGGAGCCTGGGTGTTGGGTTACTTATAGTTTCTGTCCTCGCTCTCTACACGTCCGGCGTCCTGCTGCAAAAAAATAAAACAAAACGCTTCGCCGAAAAAATAGGGCCGGCAAAGGAGGACCCGGTGTGCCGGGGGAGAAGGCATCCCCCTACCCGATCAACTTCACCAGCCCGTGCCGGGGCTCGAGCACTTCGCCGCCCCGCTTCAGCTGCTCGATGGTGTGCTCGATCTTGTCGCGGGCGAATCCCTGCTGCACCAGGATCTCAATAACCTCCTCGACCTTCGCCTGGCCGCCTCCGTCGGCGGAGGCGTTCCGGATCGCCTCCTTGACCGACCGGATGATGTCGCGCTGCGCCTTCGTGACCCCGGTCACGAGTTTGTCGATATCGAAACTCCCGGTCTCGGCGTCGTAGGCGACCTGCCGGAGAGATGCATCCACAATCTTTAAGATCCGGTCGGTATCTTCCGTATCAACGGTGTTCGAGAGCCGCATCCGGGCGCTCGCCTCCGAGAGCCGCACCAGCGCTTCGAGTTGCCGGGCGGTAACCGGGACGGGCTTGTTGCCGCTTGCGAGGTTGCGGAGACGCATGTAGTAGGCGACGAGCGCCTCCTTTGCCCCGTCGGAGAGGATGGGGAAGCATGTCCTCTTCGCGTAGGCGATGTACTTCCGGAGAAGCGACGGGTCGATGTCGGGTGTGACCGGCGCAAGGGCACGCTGGATATATGCGTCGTCGACGTTCGGCAGGGGCTTATACTCGTGCTGCTTGATCAGTTCGCCCACTGCGTGGGTCTTGATGATATGGTTGGCGATCGCCTCGTCGCGCTCGGCCTGCGGCTGATCGGTCATCACGAAGATGAGGTCAAAGCGCGAGAGGAGCGAGGGCGGCATGTTGATCTGCTCGCCGATCGGGACGAATTGGTCAAACCGCCCGAGTTTCGGGTTCGCCGCGCCGAGGAGGGCGCAACGGGACTTCAAGGTCGCGGTGATCCCGGCTTTGGCCACCGAAATAGATTGCTGTTCCATTGCCTCGTGCAGCGCGCTCCGGTCCTCTTTCCGCATCTTGTCCATCTCGTCGACAGCGGCGATCCCCATATCCGCGAGGACCAGGGCACCGGCCTCGAGCGTCCAGCGCCCGTCGCCGAACTCGTCCTTGACCGCCGTTGCCGTCAGACCGGCGGATGTCGACGACTTGCCGCTCGTGTAGATACCCCGGGGCGAGAGTTTCACGACGTAGCGCAGGATTTGACTCTTTGCTATACCGGGGTCTCCGACCAGGAGGACGTGGATGTCGCCGCGGAGACGGGAGCCGTCCGGCATCTCCTTTGCGATGCCGCCGAAGAGCTGGAGCGCAATCGCCTCCTTTACGTCGTCCGTGCCGTAGATCGTAGGTGCGATCGACCGGGCAATCTTCTTGTAGATCTGGGGATCGCGGGCGAGCGCCTGGATCTTCGCCTCGTCCTCCTCGGTGATCGAGACCTCCTCGAACTCCTTCTCGGCAACCTCGATGGAGTTGCACTCAAGGTAGATGTCAAAGAGCGTGCTCTTCTGGCCGTAGTTGACCCTCTGAACCGAGCGCAGGATCCCATTCACCACAACCCGATCCCCCGGTGCGACCATCCCGGTGAGGTCGTCGGTGACGTCGATATCGAGCGTCTGGGGCTGCTCGCCGCCACGGAGCCCCTCAGGCGACTCCTGGATCCGGAGTTTCTGTGCATCGACGAACTGACATCGGTTCATGACGAGATCGAGACGAGTCTTGCGCTCGCAGTTCGGGCAGAATTCAGGCTCATCGAACCGTCCGTAACTCTGGGGAACAGGATCCGTGTTCTTTCCGCAAGTGCGGCAACGGAAGACCGCGCTCACGATCCGGGGGCGGACCTCGGTCGTCTTTCGGAGGATTCCTTCAATGCTGATGAAAGTGTTGATCTGCTCGGCCCTGATATCCCGGATGTTGGTCCTCTGCGGCAGGTTCGTGAACCGAATGTTGATCAGGTCGGGGTCCTGGCCGTCCTTGAGTTTGATGAGTTTGTTCTGGATGATTGCATCCCGGATATCCCCGATGACCTTTCCTGGGCTTCGCAGGAGCTCGAACGCGAGCTTATTATTCAGAATTTTCCGAAAATCTATATAGAGCGACCGTTTGTGGGGATACTCGCGGGAGAGTTCGGCAAGTTCTCGCTTATACTGCTTCTTCAAGAACTTCGTCCACTCACCGACGACATCGGTGACTTCCACGGTTATCTCTTTTGGCACAGAGAATCCCTCAACGGTGCTGCTTGGAAGCGATGACGAACCGGGCGAGCAGCGCCTCCATCTGGATGTCGCTGTTTGCCCCTTCCGAGAGACGGAAATCGGTCTCGCCGAGGGCGTCGATCAGTTTTACTTTGAGCGTCCGGTCCATATCGCGCTGGACGAGAGCGCGGTAGCACTGGTTGATCAACTCGTTCGGGGCAATGCCCCGGTCGCGGGTCAATGCGGAGAGAGCCTGTTCCGCCTCATCGAACCTTCCTTCTATTGCGAGGTCGAGAAGTTCGTCGATCTCATCCGGGCGGGCGGTTGCGGTGATTGAGTAGATTGTCTCTTCGTCGATATTCGCCTGGAGGATGGCCGCGCCCTGGAGAGCGTTGATTGCCTTCCTCATGTCTCCCGATGCGACATAGACGATGGCATCGAGCGCTCCATCCGTGATGGTGAGGCCTTCGGCTGCGGCAATCCGCTGCACCTCCTCAATGACGGCCTCTCTATCGAGCGGCCTGAACCGGTAGATGGCGCACCGGCTCTGGATGGGATCGATGATCTTTGACGAGTAGTTGCACGAGAGGATGAACCGGCAGGTCCGGGCGTAAGTCTCCATTGTCCTTCGCAGAGCTGCCTGAGCGTCCGTCGTGAGTGCGTCTGCCTCGTCAAGGAAGAGGATCTTGAACGTCGCGTCACCAAGCGGTGATGTCCTGGCGAAGTCCTTGATCTGGTTTCTAACGACGTCAATGCCGCGCTCGTCGGAGGCATTCATCTCACGGAAGTTCATCTGCCAGGTGTCGCCGAAGAATTCCCGTGCGAGCGCCACGGCTGCAGTCGTCTTCCCGATCCCCGCGCTGCCTGTAAAAAGGAGGTGTGGCAGGTTGCCGGTCTTGACGTAGGATTGGAGGCGCACCACGATCTCCTTCTGTCCGACCATCTCTTCGAGTCTTCTGGGCCGATACTTCTCTATCCAGATGGTGTGGTTGCCTTCCATTGCATGGAATTGTTGGCGCTCGAGCATCGTAAAAGCATCGCTATCTCGGCGATGATCCTTTTTAGAGGGGTGAGAACGAACAAGTAAGTACAGGTACGTATGGAAATACCGGAGGTTCGAATGGAGATCCGGCATTTCCGCACCCATAACGAACGTATGGAACTTTCAGGACGGATATTTGCGCGTGATCTCTCCTCCGCGCGTCATACTATAGACTCGAGCGAAGACCGGGACGGCTCCTATGTGGTGACGCCAACCGGGGCATGGTGCCGCCGCCTCTTCGTCGTCGGTGCAATCACCGAGCAGAAAGGGAGCGGAGATGTTATTTGGGCCCGGGTTGCCGACCCCACCGGGACGTTCCGGGTCACGGCGGACTGGCAGAGCCCGGATGCTCTTGAGACACTCAGGTACATTGAACCTCCGGCATTCGTCGCCGTCACCGGGCGGGCAGTGCTCATCGGTTCCGGGGCGAGAGCAAACGCGACGGTGAACGCCGAGGCGCTCTGCGCGGCGGATCGTACAGCCCGTGACCTCTGGGTGCTCGCGACCGCCGATGCAACGCTTGATCGGCTCGAAGCCCTCAAGAAATGCGCTGATGAGCGGACCGCGACCGCTCGCCGACTCTATCAGACCACGGATGAGGATATCCGGGATATGGCCGGGATGGTGCGGACCGCGCTTGCAAGTATTCGCCCGGATATCTCCGTCGGCGAGATCACGCCTATCATCGGGCGCGACCTACTCCTTGCCGCCCTCGAGGATGAGGGCGGAAGCAGGGGCATCGGAGTTGAGGATGCAATCGCCGTCGGGGTGCAGTCCGGCCTCTCCGCCCGCGACGCCCGGGTCGCGCTTGAAGAACTTCTTGCCGCAGGGGAATGTTACCAGCCCGCATCGGGCATGATCAAACTTATCTGACATACTATGCGCCTTCATTTTATCGAGAACGGCCCGGCCCTCCTGGTCGAGCATGACCGGCGCGTGCTGGTCGTCGCCGACCTGCACATGGGCATCGAATCGGGCCTCGAGCGCCACGGCGTCCACATCCAAAGCCGGAGCGCCGCGCGGACCAAGCGCGTGCTCGCCTGCATTGAAGAGACGAATCCCGACCTCCTCCTCCTCTTGGGGGACGTAAAACACAACGTCCCGATAACGAGCAGGCAGGAGTACCGTGAACTTCCGGGCGTCCTGCAGGAATTCCGCGACCGGGTCCCGATTGCCGTCACTCCGGGCAACCATGACGGCGGTATCGGTCGCTTTCTTAACCCCGGAGAACTCCTCCCGGCCGAGGGCGCACTCATCGACGGCGTCGGCTACCTTCACGGCCACACCCATCCGGACCCGGAACTCTCCGGTCACCTCATCGTCATCGGCCACCACCATCCGGTCATCTCGATCGTGGATGCCGTCGGGTGCGCAGCACGTGCCAGGCCTGCCTACCTCTACTCGTGGATCGAAGAGCCGTCGGGAGATCGCACCCGGCTCCTCTTTGTCCCCGCCTTCAACGAATTTGCAGGAGGAATCGACGTCGGACGGTTGAAGAAGAGCGGGCTTGGGCCCCTTTCACGGTGCATTGATGAAAAAAGCGCGGAGGTGTATCTCGCAGATGGCACGTACGTCGGCACGCCGGCAACACTCTGCCCCACAGACGGCGTTTGATCTCCTCGATCCTAGGGTGCAGGAGGTCGTCCGGAAGCGCGGGTTTACTGAGTTGTCTCCCGCTCAGGAGCAGTCTATCCCGCGGCTCCTTAACGGGGAGAACCTGATCCTGGTAGCGCCGACCGGCACGGGAAAGACCGAGAGCGCAATGCTTCCGGTCTTCGACCGGCTCCTTGAGATTACCGGGGCGGGGTTCAAGGCTGTCTATATCACACCGCTCCGCTCCTTAAATCGGGACATCCTCAATCGGATGGAGTGGTGGTGCCGGGAACTCGGACTCTCGATCGGGGTCCGGCACGGGGATACGCCGCAGAACGAGCGGCGAAAGCAGGCATTGAACCCGCCGGATCTCCTCATCACGACCCCTGAGTCCTTGCAGACACTGTTCATAGGCAAGCGCCTCCGCAAGCACCTGGAGAATGTCAGGTATGTCGTCGTCGACGAGATTCACGAGCTTGCCGACAGCAAACGGGGAGCCCAACTTGCGGTGGCGCTCGAGCGCCTGGTTGCCTGCGCAGGGGAATTCCAGCGGATCGGCCTCTCGGCGACCGTCGGGAACCCGGACGATATCGGTCGGTTTCTCTGCGGGAATCGCCCGTTCTCGCTCGTCGAGGTCCCGGTCGCAAGCAGCCTCGCGATCAACGTCCAGTTCGCCGGAGAGGACTTCTCCTCCCAGACGCGGGCCGTCGAGAAGTGCCTCGATGCCCCCGGCTCCACCCTCGTCTTCGTCAACACCCGGGTGACTGCTGAGGCCCTCGGCCATCAGCTCTACTCCCGCGGCGACGTCGAGGTCCATCATGGCTCGCTCTCACGGGACGTCAGGGTCGATGCCGAGGAACGGTTCAGGAAGGGCGAGATCCGGACACTCATCGCCACATCCTCGATGGAACTCGGGATCGATATCGGGCATATCGAACACGTCGTCCAGTTCGGCTCCCCCCGACAGGTCTCGCGCCTGGTCCAGCGGGTCGGCCGGGCCGGCCACCGTCTCGATACCGTCTCGCGCGGGACCGTCCTTTCCACGGGGTTTGACGATCTCCTGGAGTCGCTCGTGATCGCACGCCGGGCGAGGGCGAACGAGTGCGAGCGGATCATCCCGCCAGCCGGGGCTGCCGATGTGCTCGCGAACCAGGTGGCGGCGATTGCGGTCGAGTACGGCGAGATCGAGGTCTCCCGCGTTCGGGAGATGATCGAGCGATCGGGGGTCTTTGCCGGCTGCGGGCCGCTCCTTGATTCCGTCTGCCGCCAGATGGTGGAGCACCGGCTGATCCGGATCGACGGGACCCGGATCGTCCGGACGGGGCGGGCCCGGCGTTACCTCATCGAGAACCTCTCGATGATCCACGACGAGCGCAAGATGGAGATCTTCGATATGGTCTCGCGCCGCACGGTCGGGACGCTCGACGAGTCGTTCGTCCTCGGGTGGATGCATACCGGCGCGGTCTTCATCACGAAGGGCCAGCTCTGGCAGGTGCTCGAGATTGAGGGAAACAGGATCACGGTCGAGCCGGCCACCCGGGCGAAAGGCGAGGTCCCGTCATGGGAGGGTGAGCAGATCCCGGTGCCGTTCGCTGTCGCCCAGGAGGTCGGGGCGCTCCGGAGAACTCGGGCGTTTGACCGCTACTCAGACGATCCCTGCGCGATAGCATACGCAGAGCGGTTCATGGCCGGAATGGACGAGGGAAACTACCCCGTCCCCACCGACCGCCTCATCACCCTCGAGAACACCGACGAAGGCGTCGTCTGCAACGTCTGCGGCGGACACAAGGCGAACGAGGCGCTGGCACGCGCGCTCTCGGTCCTCCTATCGGCCCGCTACGGGACGACCGTCGGGATCGAGGTCGGCGCTTACCGGTTCCTCCTGCGCCTGCCCCCGGAGATCCGCGCACTGGAGGTTCAGGAGACCCTTGCGGCGCTCGAACCCATGCATCTTTCGGGGATTCTGAAACTCGCCCTGAAACGAACGGCGCTCTTTAAGTGGAAACTTGTGCAGGTGGCAAAGAAGTTCGGCGCCATCGATGCGGACGCCGACTACGAGCGGTTCAGCATCCACCGGCTCATCGAGCTCTTTGACGAGACCGTCATCGCCGCCGAGGCATACCGGGAACTCTTCGCAAACTCGATGGACGTGGACGCAGCGCAGGAGATCCTCAAACGCCTTCGCGACGGCAGGATCGCGGTCGTCACGGGGCGGTTAAGCCCGCTCGGGAGCGATGTGCTCTCGTCTTCCCGGGACATGATTCCGCCGCCGATGATCGACCAGGCGGTGATCGGGACGTTGATGCGCCGGCTTGAGAAGGAGGATGTCGTCCTCTTCTGCATGCACTGCCGGAAGTGGAAGAGCCGGACGACCGTGGAGCGGGTCCCGGATCGCCCGCAATGCCCACTCTGCAATGCGCGCCTCATCGCGGCGTTAAAACCCTGGGACGAGCAGCTCATTCCGGCGGTGAAGAAGAAGAACAAGTCCGATGAGGAGCGGGCGATCGAGGTCAGGTTCCTTCGAAACGCCAACATCGTCCTCTCCAGCGGGAAGAAGGCGATAATAGCCCTCGCGGCAAAGGGCGTCGGCCCTGAGGTGGCGTCACGGATACTTGCCACCATGACCGAAGGGGATGCTTTCTACCGCGAGATCCTCAAGGCCGAGCGGAACTACGTAAAGACGCACAGGTTCTGGTAGTGAGCTCGTGCGGTATCGCCGGAGTTGCACTGGAGTAGCAACACATCCGGTACCGCCACAGTCGGGCAAGATGAGGCTCTTCTAACCCAGGTTCTCCCGACGGCATCATGCCCGGCAGAGTAATCTGGCGATAACCTTACAGCACAAAAAAGAGGCTTTCCTCGGCCTCATTTTTACTCAGAAAATGAACAACAGTAAAGAGGTTTACACGATTGTTTCAAGCCGCTGTTCCAGGAAATCGAGTCCTCGCTTGATATCCTCGATGTTCTTTCCGCCGGTCAGGATGATCTTTCCGGAACTGAAGAGGAGGGCGACAATCTTTGGATCCTCAATGCGGTATACAAGTCCCGGGAACTGCTCAGGTTCGTACTCGATGTTCTCAAGGTTGAGAGTGATGACCACCTTGTTCAGGTTGATGTACCTGCCCATGTCATACGAACAGACAATGTTCGTGACCGCGACCTGTGGCTCGTCATACGTATCGATACCGGCATCCCGAAGTGAGTGCATGATGATATCAAGGCCTTCGCGGAGGTCCTGCTTGTTCCTGATACCGGTGAGCACGACTTTTCCCGAGGAGAAAATCAGGGATGCGATCTTCGGCTTCTCAATGCGATAGACCGCTCCGGGGAACCTCTTCGTATTCAGTTCGCAGTTTTGTATTTTATCTGATACTTTTTCGAGGTCGATCGAGTCGGCAATCACCCCGGAGGCAACGATGTTCTCGATTTTCAGTGACTCGTATCCCTTCTCATCCATCGATATGAGTATCATTTTTCGGACCATAATACTAATGGATAATCTTTATGGCCATTACGAATTTAGAGCGTTCTTCACGGTCGTGCATTCTTTAAATCATGAGCGCGCAATTTTATTGATCACGTTATGGCAGATGATACGCAAAACCCCCCATCCTATGAAGACCTCTGCGCCAACTTCAAGATAGACGTCCCTGAATACTATAACTTCGGCTTCGACGTGATCGATGCATGGGCGAAGAAGGATCGGAATAAACTGGCGATGATCTGGACCGACCAGAAGGGCAACGAGAAGAAATACACATTCTATGACCTCATGCGGCTCTCAAATCAGGCGGTCAACATCTGTCTGAAATATGGTATAAAGAAGGGTGACCGGGTGATGTTGATGCTGCCCCGGGTGCCCGAGTGGTGGATCTTCGTTATCGCCCTCATCAAACTCGGTGCTGTCTACTGTCCCGCAACGACGATGCTGACACCGAAAGATCTGAAATATCGCATCCAGGCAGCCGAGATCAAGATGGTCATCACCCTGGCCGAACATGCGGACAAGGTCGATGAGATCTGTGATGAGTGCCCCACGCTCGCGGTTCGGCTCCTGATCGATGGCGTGAGAGAGGGGTGGGTCAGCTACCCGGTTGAACTTGACTACCCCGCACCCTGCTCACACAGGCTGGTGAACCTCCCCGGAATGCAGCGGACCAAATCGACGGACCCTATGCTGATCTTCTTCACCTCCGGGACTACCGGCGAGCCGAAGATGGTGGTCCATGACTACTCCTATCCGCTCGGGCATATCGTCACCGCGCAACTGTGGCACGACCTGCATCCGAACGATCTCCACCTGACAATATCAGACACGGGCTGGGGGAAGAGCGCATGGGGAAAACTCTTCGGTCAGTGGATCGTCGGCGCGTGCATCTTCGTCTACGACATCAGGGGGCGGTTCCACGCCACCGAGATCCTGCCGCTCATGGAGAAGTACGGGATCACGACATTCTGCTGCCCCCCGACCATCTACCGGATGCTCATCCTCGCCGATCTCGACAAGTTCGATCTCTCCGACCTGCGCCACTGCTGCAGCGCCGGTGAGGCTCTCAACCCCGAGGTGATCTGGGCATGGAAGGAAGGGACAGGTAAGACGATCTATGAGGGCTACGGCCAGACCGAGACGGTGCTCTGCATAGGGACTCTTCCTGGCATGAAGTGCAAGCCCGGATCCATGGGGAGGCCCATGCCCGGCTGGCATGTCGAACTTCACGACGATGAAGGGAATCCGGTCGGTGTCGGTGAAGAAGGGCGGATCGCGATCAGACTCGATCCCCGGCCTGTGGGGCTCTTCCGCGGCTACCTGAACAATGAAGAAGAGAACCGCAGGGTCTTCCAGAATGGGTTCTATTATACCGGCGATAAAGCCTACATGGACGAGGACGGCTACTTCTGGTTCATCGGGCGCGACGACGATGTCATCAAGTCATCCGGCTACCGGATCGGGCCGTTCGAGGTCGAGAGCGCGCTCATGGAGCATCCGGCTGTGCAGGAGGCAGCGGTCGTTGGCTCTCCCGATGTGATCCGGGGCCTGATTGTCAAAGCCTTCATCATCTTAAAACCGGGATATCAGCCCAGCGAAGCGCTGGCCAAGGATATTCAGAGGTATGTTAAGCGAGTGACGGCGCCCTACAAGTATCCCCGTGCGATCGAGTTTGTGGAGTCGCTCCCAAAGACCATATCCGGCAAGATCAAGCGCTATGAACTCCGGGAACTCGAGATGAAGCGGTTCATGGATAACAACAACCACAACCCTCCCCCCTCCACAACGAGCGGGGAGTAATTAGATTTATTTTGTTGGAGATACTACAATATTAGGCGCGAGGGTTGCCAAGCCAGGTCAAAGGCGCTGGATTCAGGGTCCAGTCTCGAAGGAGTTCGAGCGTTCAAATCGCTCCCCTCGCATTCTTTTGACGCGTAAAAAAAAGAGTTATTTGACCCTGCCAAACTCCTGACTGACTTCTGCTGCGGACTGGAAGGTCTGGTCTTGGAACATCTCAAGAACCTGAATCACTGCGTTGGGTGCATTGTTCTTCCTGGCATGGTTGATCAGGTCCTGCTTGTTGGCGGGGTAGTCCATGCCGGCAAGATACTTCTGGAATGCGGATGCACTCAACTCTTCAACCGATGCTGTCTGTGCTACAGAGGCCTGCCCGCCTCTAACCGAGGGTCTCTCTTCTGCCATTGTTCTTACCACCTTTTCTTGTTTGCATCCCTTCCGGAGGGACACACGCATGCCCATAGCTCTAGGTGAATAAAAAAGTTACTGTGTTTTGAGGCCAAAACGACGATAATATGAAGAGAACTAGTTCTGAGTTGGTGATGACCGGATACGGCAGACCCACCCGGTATCATCGGTTCGCCGGAATGCCTCTTGGAGAGGAGTGCTCCTGTTGGCTATCGGGCAAACGGATCTAGGCCCTGGTGTCACTGTGGGCCGTCGGGTTGATCAATTTACGGAATGCCTCCATTGTAACGAGGAGAGATCCGGACCGGTTCACCAGATCAACGCTGGCAACATATTGCCGGTTTTTGGCACCCGGGAAAATTTCCCTCAAAATTAAAAAATTATGCGCTGATGGCAGCCAGTCTGCCCTCATCGCGCATGAACAGCCAGTAGCCCTCGGTTGGATTGAGTCTCTGGTTCTCACCCTGTGCTCCGGTCTGGTTGTTGATGAGCACCGAGCGATACATCTGGTTCTCCGCATCGAACCCGACGACATAGACCCAAGCGTCCTCCACTGATCCCAGGGCTTCATCCGCAGTTCGTGGTGTCATGTCAGAGTAGCCAATGGCATTCCAGCCTGAGCTGAGCGTCCTCATGGCGGGCGCTCTCACCGGGTTGGTGCTGAGACTCAGTTCTATGGTTGTATCCTCGGTTGAATAGACCCAGTATCCAACAAGGACTTCCAGAGTCTCGTTCTCGCCCACCGGAGTGAAGCCGGTTGCCGGTTCAAATGTGTAGATCGGCCGCCCATCAGTCTCGACTTCACTGAAAACCTGTCCTACAGTGTCGTTGCCTACAGCAAGCTGTCTTGGGATGGAGATGAAATTCCAGCCCTCATAGAGTTCGAGGTCCATAGTCTCCCCGGTCGATGGGGTTGGCGTCGTCGGTGTTGGAGTGACGTTGAC
>NZ_LFRO01000011.1:20449-21177 GCF_001512385.1 Methanoculleus sp. DTU007
TTGACCGTCGGTGTCGGAGTGACGTTGACCGTCGGTGTCGGAGTCACATTGACCGTCGGTGTTGGTGTGACGTTGACCGTTGGTGTTGGGGTCACATTGACCGTCGGCGTCGGGGTTACATTCACCGTCGGTGTCGGAGTCACAGTCACTGTTGGTGTCGGCGTCGGCGTGGGTGTTGGGATTGTGACATCCGGCGGGATCAGGACACCGTCAATCACGTAGACATTGATGTTATTCGTGATCTGGATCTGGTTCTGGACGGTGAAGTTGTTGATGATCAGCTGACCGCCGTCTGTTATTGAAACGTTGACCCCTGATCCTTCAACAGTCGGCAGGGATATCTGGCCGTCGGTTGAGTTCTGGCACAGCATCACGAGTTCTTCGATCGTGTAGTCGCCCTGGATGACGTGATACTCGAGGATAGTGTTTAAGAGCGTGGTGTTGTTGAAGATGAGCGAGAGCGTCTCGTTGCCGAGTTCGTCAAACGCATCATTCGTCGGGGCGCATATGATGTAAGTTCTGTTCTCTTCAAGGCTCTGGTCGAGAGTGGAGTTGTTTACGACTTCGACGAAGGTCGTCAGATTCTCTTCATCAGCAAGCTCAGCGACGATCAATTCGGTGATATTCACCACCGGAGTCGGCGTCGGAGTCACATTGACCGTCGGTGTCGGCGTGACGTTGACTGTCGGCGTCGGAGTCACATTGACCGTCGGCGTTGGAGTGACGTT
>NZ_LFRO01000036.1:0-610 GCF_001512385.1 Methanoculleus sp. DTU007
GTGCTGGTTATCCTGGTCGTCGGCGCAATAGCCGCCGGGTTCTGGCTTAAGCGACGGTGAAGAGCTCCTCCTTTTTTGACATCTGCGGATTGGGGGCAGACCGGAGACCGGCATCCGCCCCTCCGCGTCCTTCATGCAAACCCTGCCTTCCACGCCCGGACAGATTTCTGTTGTTCCGGTGACCGCAAAGTTTATCACATATTATACATTATTAATCATGTAAAATACAGGACGGCCACGCAGAACAGAGGTCTGCGATGGTTACGCCCCGCGGGGACCGGCACCGCCTGCCGGCGACCGGTAAGCATCGGTAGCACGATTACGGGCTGCAAAAACCGGCCCGGATGATGAATGAAGACGGATGAAGAGAAATGGCAGAGACATTTGCCGTGAAACTGGAAGAGAGGTGCTACTATCCCGACCCCCGGTGTAAGGCGGCCGCCTGGACGCCGGACTACACGCAGGCCTACAGCGAGTTCCTGCGCGACCCGGAAGGGTTCTGGGACCGGGTCGCCCGCGAGCTCGACTGGTTCGAGCCCTGGGACCGGGTGAGGGAGTGGAACTACCCCTACGCGAAGTGGTTCGTCAACGGAAAACTGAACATCACCAC
>NZ_LFRO01000036.1:619-19027 GCF_001512385.1 Methanoculleus sp. DTU007
GGCGATCATCTGGCGCGGCGAAGAGGGGGAGGAGAGGACCTACACCTACGGCGAACTCCACCGCGAGGTGATGCGGTTCGCAAACGGTCTACGCTCCCTCGGCGTCGAAAAAGGCGACCGGGTCTGCATCTACATGCCGCTCGTCCCCGAGCTGGTCGTCGCGATGCTCGCCTGCGCCCGGATCGGGGCCGTCCACTCGGTCGTCTTCGGCGGGTTCGGGGCGGACGCGCTCGCGATGCGGATCAACGACGCAGACGCGAAGATCCTCATCACCGCGGACGTCGGCTACCGCCGGGGAAAGACCATCCCCCTCCGGGAGATCGCAAAAGAAGCCGTCAGCCAGACGCCGTCCATAGAGAGGGTCGTCGTCCTCCGGCGTGAGGAGCCCGCAGTCGAGATCGACCCCGCCCTCGAGGTCGATTACGCCAGCCTCACGGCAAAGGCCGCACCTGACTGCCCGGCGGAGGTGATGGACGCCGAGGACCCGCTCTTCATCCTGTATACAAGCGGCTCGACCGGGGCACCGAAGGGAATCGTGCACACCTGCGGCGGCTACGCGGTTGGAACCTACTACACCACAAAGTGCGTCTTCGACGTCAGGGAAGACGACGTCTACTGGTGCACCGCCGACCCCGGCTGGATCACCGGGCACAGTTACGTCGTCTACGGCCCGCTCGCGGTCGGGACGACGGTCGTCATAACCGAGGGGACGCCCGACTACCCGGACCCGGGCGCCTACTGGCGGCTGGTCGAGGACCTTGGGGTGACGATCTTCTACACCGCGCCGACCGCGATCCGGATGTTCATGCGCTACGGCGACGAGTGGCCGGCGAAGTACGACCTCTCGACGCTCCGGGTCCTCGGCTCCGTCGGCGAACCGCTCAACCCCGAGGCGTTCGAGTGGTACTACCACCGGATCGGCGGCGGACAGTGCCCGATCGTGGATACCTGGTGGCAGACCGAGACCGGGATGCATATGGTGACCACGATGATCGGCGAACCGATGAAGCCCGGGTTTGCCGGAAAGCCCATCCCGGGCGCCGTCGTCGATGTCGTCGATAAATCGGGCAACCCGGTCCCGCCGGGAACCGGAGGGTTCCTGGTCATCAGAGAGCCCTGGCCATCCATGATGCGGACGGTCCACGGCAACGACGAGCGCTACTGCAAGTACTGGAACACCATCCCGGGGTGCTACACCGCAGGCGACCTCGCGGTGAAGGACGAGGACGGCTACATCATGATCATCGGGCGGGCCGACGACCTGATCATCGTCGCCGGGCACAACATCGGGACCGCGGAGGTCGAGAGCGCCCTCGTCTCCCACGAGGCGGTGGCCGAGGCGGCCGTCATCGGCAAACCCGACCCCTTGAAAGGAAACGTCATCAAGGCCTTCGTCACCCTCCGGGTGGGGGTAAGCCCAAGCGATGACCTCACCGAGGACCTCGCCCACCACGTCAAAAAGAGCCTCGGCCCCGTCGCGGTGCCGGCCGAGATCGAGTATATGGACCGGCTCCCGAAGACCCGGAGCGGCAAGATCATGCGTCGGGTCTTAAAAGCCCGCGAGCTCGGCATGGACCCGGGCGACATATCCACCCTTGAGGAGTGATCGTCCATGCCAGACACACAGACGGTCTTTGGGCTGCCGGCGGAGAAGGGGCGGTGGGGGCTTGTCGCCCTCGGCCTCCTCATCAACCTCTGTCTCGGGAGCATCTACTCCTGGAGCGTCTTTGTCGCGCCGCTTGCGGCGTACTTTTCTGAGACGCTCGGCCGGGAGGTGACGGCCGGGGAGGTCCTCCTCCCGTTCTCGGTCTTCCTCGCCTTCTTCGCGATAGCGATGCCGCTCGCCGGGAAGTACATCGAGCGCTACGGCCCCCGAAAGGTGACGATCGTCGGCGGGCTCCTTACGGGCCTCGGCTGGCTGCTCGCCTCGACGGCGACGTCGGTCGAGGCGCTCTACGTCGTCTACGGGGTCATCGGGGGGCTCGGCGTCGGGATAGCCTATGGAGCGCCGGTCGCCGTCGCGGCCCGATGGTTCCCGGACCGGCGGGGGTTTGCCGTCGGGCTGGCCCTGCTCGGCTTCGGGTTCTCGGCGTTTGTGACCGCAAACGCTGCAGGAGCCCTGATCGCCGCCTACGGCGTGATGGCGACGTTCCGGATCTTCGGGATCGCCTTCATCGCCGTGCTGCTCCTCGCCGCCCTGCCGCTCCGGTTCCCGCCGGAGGGCTGGCAGCCGAAGGGCTGGACGCCTCCCGCGCCCGGGGTCGGGACGGCGCCGGTCTGCGAGTGCGACCGAAGCGCGATGCTCCGGACGGGGACGTTCTATGGGCTCTTTGCCTGCTACTTCGTAGGCTGCCTTGCGGGGCTTACCGCGATCTCGATCGCAAAGCCGGTCGGGACCGAGGTCGCCGGAGTGGACGCGGGGCTCGCGACGCTCCTCGTCGGGTTCTTCGCCGTCTTCAACGGGCTAGGAAGGCCAGGGTTCGGGAGCCTCACCGACCGGATAACCCCGCAGAAGACAGCGATGCTGACGTTTGCGCTGATCGCGGCGGCATCGATCCTGATCTGGCTTGTCCCCGGGGTGCCGGCCTACATCGTCGCCTTCGCCGTCCTCTGGGGCTGCCTTGGAGGGTGGCTTGCGATCGCTCCGGCGGCGACGGCCTCGTATTTCGGGACGTGCGACTACCCGCGCTGCTACGGGGTCGTCTTCCTCGCCTACGGTGCGGGGGCGATCGCCGGGCCGCAGCTTGCAGGCTTCGTCCGGGAAGCGACCGGGACCTACCTCGGCGTCTTCCCGCTCGTCGCGGGCCTGGCCGTCGTGGGGTTCGCCGTCGCCTGGCTTCTCGTGCGCCCGCCGGAGACCGTTCCGGCACCGGAAAAAGAGAGAGAAGAGGAAGGCGCTACACCTTCTCCGTGAGCCCGAGCCGCCGGAGCACCCCGGCGGCCGCCTCCATCCCGCCGTCAAGGTAGACGGCGCCGATGAGGGCCTCCAGGCACTCGGCGAGGACACGGCCGGAGGTCCAGACCCTCTGGGAGGCCTCGCCCTTTCCCCAGCGAACGTAACCGGCAAGGTCGATACCTTCCGCAAGAGCGCGGAGCCGGGACATGTTCACCAGGTTCATCTTGCGGTTGGTTATCGCACCTTTGTCGTGCGCTCCGCCCGCGACCACCGCCTCCACGACCACGACGTTAATGACCGCGTCCCCGAGCGTCGCGAGGGCGTCCATGTGGGCGGCAGGAGGAAGACCCGTCTCCAGGGCGTAGGCGAGGCGGGTAAGCGCCCGGAGAAGCAGGGTGCGGTCGGTGAAGACGTAGCCGATCCGCTCCTCAAGCCGGCGCATCCCGCCGGTCTCACTCGCGTTCATAAAAAAGGTTACTCGAGGACTTCGGCCTTCTCGATCCGGACGGGGACCTTCGGCCTGTCGGATGAGTCCGTCCGGACCTTCCCGATCTTGTCGACGACGTCGAGCCCCTCCACCACCTCCCCGAAGACCGGGTGGGCGCTCGGCGTCCGGGGGTCGTCCCAGTCGAGATAGGTGTTGTCGACGAGGTTGATGAAGAACTGGCTCCCGCCGGAGTTCGGGCGGCCGGTGTTCGCCATCGATATCGTGCCCCGGAGGTTCGAATGACCCTTCACGAACTCGTCGGGGATGGTGTAGCCCGGCCCGCCCATCCCGGTGCCGGTGGGGTCGCCGCCCTGGATCATGAAGCCATCGATGACCCGGTGAAAGATCGTCCCGTCGTAGAACCCGGACCGGACCAGTTTCTCAAAGTTCCCCGCGGTCACCGGCATATCGTCGTAGAGCCGGATCGTGATATCGCCCATCGTCGTATGGAGCACGACACGCTTATCCGCCATAATCATTCACTCCGTATGGTATTGTCCCGCATCTCTACTTATACTGATGGAGGCCGGCACCCGGGACCGCAGTCCCCTGAGTCAACCATATAGCATAAACAAATCAGTGAAGTAAAAATAATTTATACGAACAGCCCGGAAGTATATGTATGTACTCCGGAGCGAAGATTCACCCCGGCCGGGATATATCCACCATTCCCCACCCGGCCTCCGGCAGCGGAGGGGCCCTCCTATGAGCCGCCGGGCGCCGGTCTTCATCATCACCGGCGGGCAAGGCCAGTGCAAGACGACGTTCCTGCACCAGGTCCTCGGACTCATCGTCGGGCTGAACGTGCGTGTCCAGGGGATCATCGCACCCGGGCATGTGCGGGACGGCCGCAGGTCCGGGTTCACCCTGGTCGACCTCGCCACCGGCGAGCAGGAGGAGCTCTGCTCGGTCGACCCCGATCCCCGGTGCGAGATCCACGGCCGGTTCTATTTCCGGCCCGAGGGGTTGGCATTCGGCCGCCGGGCGCTCGCACCGCCTGATCCGCGGGAGACCGATCTTATGGTCATCGATGAGGTGGGGAGGTTCGAGCTCCAGGGCGCGGTCTGGGCCGAGCAGATCGATCGACTGCTCGCGCACCCGCACCCCCCGATGATCTGGACGGTCCGGCGACGGCTTCTTGATACGGTCGTCGAGCGCTGGAATATCAGAAACCCCGTCGTGGTGGACGTCGGGACCGCGAGCGTCATGGCGACGGCGGACGCCGTGATGGATGCCGTCTGGGAGTGGCGCGAAGCACAGACATTCTCCCCGATCACGGCGGCGCCGGTTCCGGGGGATCGCGTCGCCCCTCCAGCGCTGTTTGCGGACGCGGCCACCGGGGCGCCAAGGAGCACCCCGGTCATCCTCCGGCGCTGCTACGGCCCGGAGGGGTGAGGGGGCCCTCCTCTGATCCAGAAGAGAGCAGAACGACCACGACTTCCGGCCCTCGATTGCAGCTGAAAAACGGGATCTGCCTGCCGTGTCGCATATTCAGGTTGCCCAACCGCAAACGTGATGACGACGGTCGTCCATTCCGGGCCTTCATGCCCAAGAAAGAACGTTGGGAACGGCCTTACCCCGAGCAAAGCCACCGCAGGAAGACCCGCGAGGAAATCCTTGGAGATTGTGCAACACGGTATTATGAGTGATATCGTTATGAGCGCTTTTCAGACCGTAGTTTTTCTTTCACCCGCAACAACTCCCTCTATGCGAATTTAGAGGCACGGAACATTCGGCGGTGCTTATGCCGTTCCGCTGAGTATCTCCGCTGCCTGCTCCCGTGTTATGTCGCAGTTGTAGAACTCTTTGTAGAAGGCTATGACCTCTGCCTCCATATCGAAGTCCTTGAACTGTTCGGGGTAGATTGTCTTCGCTACCCAGAGCACCATCAGCGGCGTCTCGCTTGTACGCTGGATCCAGTAATGCGCTCCCACGGGCGTCGCATACACCTTCCCGTTCTTTACTGCACTTACGCCGCTGAGCCGTGTATCGTTGTAAACCAGGGGGATCTCATCATGGCTGCTAAGAATGAGCACGTCGGGATCCCAGGCAAGTAACTGCTCCAGATCAAACTGCAGGCTCTCCGCAACATGGGCCTCCTTAGCGACAGCTATCCCACCCGCTTTCTCGATATACCACTCGGCTATCTTGTGGCCCACAGACATGCCCTTGTATGAACAACACAACACCCTTGGCCGCTGGTCGTCCGGCAAGGATGCGACCGCCTTACCCGGGCGGGCGGTGGCCTCGTCGAAGTACCTGACGTACCTCCCGGCCTTCTCCTGCTCACCGAAGACCTCCCCGAGCAGCAGCAGCAGGTCTTTCACGTCCTCAGCATCCGTCCAGGAGAGATAAACGACTGGGATACCGTTCTTCTCGAGTTTATCGACCGAGGGCATGCTCATGGTGAATGCAACGTCCGGGTTGATCTTCATGAGTTCCTCGAGATTGAAGTCCCCGGTCGTGGTCTGGATCGTTGGTTTGTTCTTTAAATTGGGCTCGAACACGTATTGGTACTTGTGTCTGCCTCCTTTGATGAATGACTCCGGCAGATCGTTGGCGATCTTGCCCCCCTGCCCCATGGCGAACATGAAACTGTTCAGCACCGGCACGGAACCGATCGTCACGATACTATCGATATTCTTCGGGACGACGACCTCCCGACCCGCCATGTCCGTGACCACTGTTGTCCCGCTGTCGGTCGCCTGTCCCTGCCCGGTGCAGCCGCAGGTGAACGCCAGAAGTGCTATAAATGATAGGGTTATGAACGCTTTCAGGACTGTACTCGTCTCTTTCATCATTAACACCCCCTGCAGGCCTCATACGCAGGTCCCGTACGGGTAGCCCTTCAGGCGTTCCGGCATATCGCCTCACAGGTGTGATGTAACGTCTTTAACGCCGGGAATTTAATATTTTCTATTTACAAAATAGACATGTTAACATTTTATTGTTAATTGTCCCGTGTTGCGAGGTCGGTGAGTTCGCCGGGGCACCCCCTGGTACGGAACCCGGTTGGGAGATCTCTGATGGGTTATACTCCGGTAAACCCCGAAGTTCGGCGACAGGATGGGGAGAGGGGATGCGAGGAGTTCTCCGTTAATTTCCCCGCCCATGCCGAACTGAAGAGCATCGATCGTTTCAGCCCGCTTATACCCCATCTCCGGCCGTGACAGACCAGACCATCATGCCGCTGCAACTCTCTGTTTCGGAACGATATTTGCCGTCTGGCGACGCATTTTTGTAATACTCCCTGATCTTTTCCTCGACATCGCTGGAAACATCGCGGGTGCATCTCAGATCGTTGATCGTCTCTTCCGCTGCTTCGGCCCAGTCCCGCTCCTGGGTCCTTGAAACATGGCTGAGTCTCACAAGCGGCCGGTAACCAAGAACGTAGAGGTACATAAACGGATACAGCATATCCGGCCCGGGGTTGTCGGGTTCCTCACCCAGGATTTTCCTGAAAATCTCCCGGCGAGCCCCGTCTGTGCCCACCCTCCCGACGAAGCGGCTGTAATAGCAGAACTGCCTTGAACACGCCATCATCCGGTCGAAGGTCTCGACGTCCCTGATTCCCGGCGTCATCGACGCGATCACGAGATCGAACTTCTCCCGGAACCCAAGTCTGTCGATATCGGCCGACCACCAGGAACATTCGACCGCGTTAACACGCAAGCCTTCATTTTGCGCGGTTTCCCTGAGGTGGTCGAGCATCCTCGTCGAGATGTCGAGGGCCGTGACGTCCGCCCCGGCCCGGGCAAGGGGGAGGGAGAGGGTGCCCGGTCCGCACCCGATGTCGAGGACGCGTGCGCCCTCGGGTGAGAAACCGGCCTCCTCCAGAATTGCAAAAACATCGCCAACTCGTTTCCGGTGCCTTTCCTCATCCATGTTCTGTACAAAGCGGTCAGCCCGCTCGTCCCATTGGGTCGCCTGGAGGTCGTCACTGACTATCTTGCTGTGCTGTGCCGATGCTTTCCAGCAGTCGATCCAGCATTTCACATTATTATCCTGTGTCATTCGTGCGTTCACGGTTCCTGGGACCGCCGGACGGCGATCCGGTCGGCCCCCTTCCCGAAAAAGTGGTAGCCGGAACCGCCCTCGGCAAGGATATCCAGCAGGCGGTCGGGGTCGGTCACCTGGTTTCCACCGACGATCTCCACGCCGCGCGAGAAGAGAGCGTCGGGGAGGATGCTCACCGAAGGGCCGAGCACGACCACCGTGGCCTCCGGCCGGGCGAGTTCGAGCAGGTGGTCGAGCGTCCCGTTGATCAGCGTGGTGCCGGTGATGACCAGGGTGTCAGCCCAGGGAACGACCATATCCGTCTCCTCGACCGGCGTGTAGAACGGCAGCTCGTCGGGCTTGAGCGTACGGGGATCCATCTCGAGGACACGAAACGGCTGACCGGCCTGCTTGAGGGCACGCAGATACGGGGTCAGCGCCCCGACGACCACGACATTCCCGCTCTCCTGTATCGTGAGGAGATCGACCGCATCGACGCCGCGTACGACGGGGTGATCCGGCCCGGGGCATACATCGTCACAGAGCGCCGATAATGCGCTGACGGCCGCGATCCCGAGCGCCTTGCGCATCGGCCGGTCTCCAAGAGCGTCAGCCAGGTAGGCTTCGATTCTCCGCTCCCGGAGCCTCCCCGAGTGCGGCAGCGCCTTTGCCGAACTCGGGCAGCAGACGGCTTCCGGGATCGACTTTATGGGCGTGGCGCAGATACCCCCGTGGCCCGTGCTGAGTTTGACTCCCGTGAAAAAGACTCCCACAACCGCGCGATCGACCCTCACGTCATCCATCCTTTCCCCGAGGCGCTCCTTGAGGATCCGGATGGTCTCGTCGAGGACTGTGCTGTCGCCCATCAGTACCCACACCCATCCGGCCCGCAGCTGCACCCGGAAGACGAGGAGCCATCCCGGCGATGCCCGGCATCGCCGTCACCTTTCGTCGCACAGAAGAGGACACCATAACCCATTCCGGTCTCGTGGGGAGAACGGGTGATACCGGTATATCCCAGGCGTTTGAGCACGGCCTCGAGCTCCTCAGGGTGGCAGAGCGGATGCCCGGCACTCATGAGCGCGCGGTCGAGTTCTGCAATCCCGCTTCCCGGTGATACAGTGCAACCCGGTGCACAGAAGAGATGGTTGAGGACAAGAAGGCCACCAGGGGCAAGGGATTCCGTGATCCTGCCGAGGACATCCGTCAACCGGTCCCGGAACTTGTAGAGGAGGTGCGAAACGATGATGAGGTCATACCCCCTGCCCGGATCGTCGGTGAGGATGTCTCCTCCCCGGGCGGAGATCCGTCCACCCATACCGTATTTGCCGATGTACTCCCGGGTCAGCGGTACCACGTGCGGCAGATCGAAGACGGTTGCCTGGAGGTTCGGGTTCTCCTGGCAGAGGGCGACGGCGTAGAGGCCGTGTCCACCGCCAACATCAAGCATGGACCGGGCGTTCCTGAACCCGGAGTGCTGGCCGATCAGGCCGACGACGTGTTGCAGCTCTCCCCTGATGCACCGCTGAGCGACCGCCCTGAGGTGATCGTGCGTCGGCCGGGGACCGGTTTTCGGCGTCTCCATGCCGTCCCTGAGCGTTGCGGCCAGGTGGGACCACGATGACGTCTCCCTGCCGGCGGCGAGAATCAGGTCGCCCTGGTAGGTGGGACTGGTGCTGACCAGGAGTTCTTCGGCGATTGGGGTGTTTGCACACACGTTCTCTTCGAACGTGATATATCCCATATCGGCGAGCGCCGTCAGGAAACCCCGGGTAAACATCCCGTTTATGCCGATTGCAGTGACGTCGTTTCTTGCGGTCGGGCCACGCTCCGAGAGCCAGTCAAAGAACCGGAGTTCGAGCGCTGCCGAGAGGACCTGGTACGATTGGTACCCGGACAGGGCTGCATCAAGGTGTTCAACACTTTCTGCCGCCGGCATGACCTGCCGGAGCTGGATTGTCTGTCTTGTCATGGTGTAACCACATCCGTTCAAATTGGTGTCGGGTGGAGGATGCTCTCTACCTCCTGGTCCGTAAGGTCGTAGTCGTAGAACTCACGGAAAAACTTCTTTGTCTCGTCTGCGAGGTCGACGTCGGCGAACCGATCCGGGTAGAGTTTCTGTGCAAGCCAGAGGATCCCTAGCGGGCTCTCCGGTGCGGGGCGATCCCACCAGAACGTTCCTACGGGACACGGATACACCGCCCCGTCCCGGACCGCCGTGACGGTCGCAAACTGGGGGTTGGCTACAAACGCACCGGCCGGGCTCGAGTAGTCCTTCATGTTCGACCGAACGAAGATGACCTCGGGGTCCCACCGGACGAGCTCTTCGGGGGATACCTCGACGCCCCACATCTTATCAACCTCTCCGGCAACGTTGATCCCGCCTGCGGCGCGGATCATCGCGTCACCCCACCCGCCACGCCCATCCGTCGAGAGGGGGTTGTTGTTCATGTAATAGACCCGTTTCCGCTCGCCCTCGGGGAGATCGGCGATCTTCGCCTCGATCCGGGCCAGCGTCTCATCCCAGTACGCAACCAGCCGTTCGGCACGCTCCTCGCGCCCGAAGACCTGACCCAGCATGCGGAACTCCTGTTTCAGTTCCTCGACTCCGGCACGCCCCGTGAGCACCCGCACGACCGGGATCCCGGCTGCTTCAATGCGGGCGTTGCCTGTTTCTGCATAATAACTCCCGATAACAATGTCGGGGTTGAGTTTCAGGATCTCCTCCACGTTGGCGTTGTCGAAGGAACCGACGTCGGGCGTGGTGCGGTATCCCGGGACGACGGTATACAGGCGCTCCGTAGTGCATTGCTGCGGCTGGGCGACGACCCGGTCGCCGACCCCCAGGGCAGCCAGTTCCTGCGCCGCTCCGCCACAGCAGGTGATGACCACGGTCCTGACCTCGGAGGGGATGGTCACCGTCCTGTTGTCCATATCCGTGATCGTCCGGACCGTTGCAGCAGATTCTTCACCGATCATGTGTGACTGTTGTAAATCAGAAGCTAATCCGTGATCGTCCGGACCGTTGCAGCAGATTCTTCACCGGCAGTCCCGGGCGCTGCAAGGACGAAAGCAAGAGTCAGGACGGCACAGACGGCCACGATGGCGAGAACCAGATGGCGAGTATCTTTCTTCATACCGACTACACCGTACAATAGTGCGACGTCGCGCATATTTATCTATAATCATTTACTTTTCAGTAAAATCAAATAAAATATATTTACATATTAGCTGGAGATATATTCCTATCCCCGAACCTGTCTGCCCGCCCCTCACGGTGATCTCAGACCAGGCACAGGTGAACTGTTGCAACACGCTGGTTGCGGCGGTGGCCTGAGTGAAACTACCGCAGGAAGATCCGTGAGGGAAACCCCGGGAAATTGTGCAACACGGCGGGATCCGCCGAACCTTTTTATTGTTGTTGTAAAGGTTATGCCATTTACATTGCCATAATATTAAGTAAAACAAATAAACATATCCGGTATGGACGGTATACCAGATGACCCATAGGAAAGAACCGATTATAGAGATCGGACAGGAACCCAGGAAGAATGTTGCGATCGGTTTTTGGCGATCGGTCTTTCGGGACGGCACACCGGCCCATGAAGCCGTTCTCCGGCTGATCCCGGCAGGGAAGGCCATCTACCTCCTCCCAATCATCCTCTTCTTCTTCTCTCTCTTTTTCGGGAGGTACGTGATGGACCCGGTGGAGACGTTGCGGATCCTCACCGTAGGAACCATAAACGCACTCCTCGACGGTACGTCGTCCCTGCTCTCGACCCTCTCCGGTCATCAGGTCTTCCTCCCCTCCTTTGAGCAGACGTGGAGCGCATCGGAAGAGACAGTCCTCTTCAGGATCAGGCTTCCACGGGTGATAGCAGCGATGCTCGTCGGCGGGGGGCTCGCCCTCGCCGGGGCCTCGTTTCAGGGCCTCTTCCGAAACCCCCTCGTCTCACCCGATATTCTCGGCGTGGCCGCCGGCGCGGGTTTCGGGGCGGCGCTCGGGATCCTCCTCTCCGGTAACCCTTGGGTCATCCAGGTCTCCGCATTCGTCTTCGGGATCGTCGCGGTCGCCGTCACCTACGGCATCAGCCGCATCTACAAAAACACCTCGACCCTCGTCCTCGTCCTCGCAGGGATCATCGTCGGATCCCTCTTCTCCGCCCTCCTCTCCCTCGCCAAATACGTCGCCGACCCCTACGACACCCTGCCCGCGATCGTCTTCTGGCTGATGGGGAGCCTCTCTGCGGTCACAAACGCCGACATCATCGCGGTCGCCCCCCCGATCCTCCTCGGGAGCCTCTGCCTCTTCCTCATCAGGTGGCGAATCAACCTCCTCTCGGTCGGGGAAGAGGAGGCGCAGGCACTCGGGCTGGACACCAAGAGGATGACCGTGGTGATCATCGTCGCCTCGACCGTCGTCACCGCTTCCGCGGTATGCATCAGCGGGATCGTCGGCTGGGTGGGCCTCGTCGTCCCCCATATAGGGAGGATGCTCGTCGGCCCGGACTTCCGGAGACTCATCCCCGCATCGGCCCTTCTCGGAGCCTCGTTCCTTCTCGTCGTCGACGATATCGCAAGAACTCTGACCGCGACCGAGATCCCTCTCGGCATCCTGACGGCGCTCATCGGCGCGCCGTTCTTCGCATACCTCTTAACTCAAAAGAAGGTCGGCTGGACATGATTCTCAACGTCAACAACGCCTCGTTCTCATACGACGGCATCACAAAGCAGTTTGAAGATGTCTCCTTCTCCCTCCGGAGAGGGGAGGTTCTCTCTCTTCTCGGGAGGAACGGCACGGGGAAATCGACCCTGATCAAGTGCATCCTAAACATTCTCACGCCCCAGAGCGGGATGGTGGAGATCAACGGGCACCGGGTCACCGACATGCGGCCTGAGGAGGTCGCGCGGGAGGTCGGCTACGTCCCCCAGGTCCACCATGCCGTCTTCCCGTTTACCGCGCTCGACTTCGTCCTCATGGGGAGAGCCCCTCACATCTCGACCTTCTCGGTCCCGAAAGAGGAGGACTACGAGAAGGCGGAGGAAGCGTTTGCGCGGATCGGAATCACCCATCTCCGGGAGAAGTGCATATCCGAGATGTCGGGCGGGGAGTCGCAGATGGTGATGATCGCCCGTGCCCTCGCACAGGAGCCGTCACTGCTCATCCTCGACGAACCGACGTCGCACCTCGATATCGGCAACCAGATGAAGGTGATCGCGACGATCGACCGGCTCGCCGCCGATGGGATCGCCATCCTGATGAGCACCCACTTCCCGGACCACGGGTTTTTAGTCTCGCATACGGTCGCCATCCTCCAAGGCGGCAGGCTGATCGCGCAGGGGCCGGCTGAGGACGTCATCACAAAGGAGAACCTGCACGAAGCCTACGGAGTCGATGTCTGCGTCCGCTATGTCGAAGAGGCGGAGCGAGTGGTCTGCATCCCGATAAACCCGTGCGGCTGCCGCGGCAGGGGGGAGGCGTGATGGCTCCGAGATGTCTCGCTACGGTCGCCCTCTGTATCGTCGCCCTCCTCCTCGCATCGGCGGGCTGCATCGCCGCAGAGCCGCCCGGCACCCGGACGGTGACCGACGCGACCGGCGCTGAGGTCGCACTCCCGCAGGAGGTGAACCGGATCGTCTCGATTGACCCGATGGCCACCCATATCATCCTGATGCTCGGCGGTGGGGACAGGCTTGTCGGCGCGACGTTCGGCCCTGCGAACAGGACCGTGGTGGACGAGATCTGCAGGAAGGTCTCCGGAATCCCCGCGCCCGGAAGTCCGAAAGGGTCAAACATCGAGGAGATCGTACGGCTCGCTCCCGACCTCGTCGTCGCACGGGGGTCCTCGGCCAAAGAGGCCGGCCAGATCGCCGATGCGGGGATCCCGGTCATCATGATCGAGACCGAGTCGCCTGAGGACTTCCTCTCCGCCGTCGGGATCATCGGGGCGTCCATCGGCGCGGAGGAGCGGGCGGCAGACTACGTCGCGTCCTACCGGGAGACCGAGGAGCGGCTGCGTGCGGCCCACGCCACCGCGCCGCAGAAGAACGTCTACCTCGCAGGGCCCGGGATCTTCAAAACCGCCGGCGCCGGCTGGTACTCGGACGCCCTTCTCGCATCCGGAGGGTGCAGGAACGTGGCGCACGATGACATCTCAGGCGGGTGGAGAGAGGTTTCGCCCGAGCAGGTCTGTGCCTGGAACCCGGATATGATCATCCTGACGCCCTACTGCCAGGACGAGACGGCGTCCATACGGAACTCCTCCACTCTCGGCCATCTCGATGCTGTCAAGAACGGGAAGATCTACCGCATGCCCCGCTATATCGCCGCATGGGATATGCCCGTCCCCGAGAGCATCCTCGGTATGCTCTGGATAGGCTCCGTCTCAGCCCCCGACGGGGCCGGGATTGATATGCACGACGAGGTGCGGCAGTTCTACACCCGGTGGTATGGGGTGGACCTCGACGATGCAACGATAAAGGCCATCTTTGAGGAGGAGAGTGTCCTCCCGACAGAGAAGACCGCGGCGAAGGAAGAGTAGCGGGATGTCGATCTCCGACTGCCGCTTCTGCGCACATCGGCGCCGGACCCGGATGGGGAGTGCGGCGCTCGGGTGCCGATATCCGGCGAAATAACCACAGAATGGCGGTCTGAGCCGAGTTACGCCGGATGACACCGGCCGACGCAGGCCTTCGCCAGGGCCTGCCTCGCTCTCGGGGTGCTTGCAGAAGCGGTCGAGCAGGGAGATCCTCCGACGGCGCCGGTTGTTTAGGGACGATAGAACGACCGGTTTCCGGTCGTCCCCGCCGCGCCGGTCCCGTAAAACGTCCGGTAGAACCGGTCCTGTTCTGCAGCAAGGTCGAATGCGATGCGTTCCGGGTGGAGAACGCCTGCAATGGCGGAGAGACCGAGAACCCAGCGGGGGTTGCCGAAGTCCCAGCCCGGCGGCATAGTGTAGACCCGGCCGTGCTCGATGGCGTCGGCAGAAAGCCCCATCCTCCGGCATGCCGCAAGGTAATCCGAAGCGGGTGCGGAGAGGAACCCGGATATAAAAATGTACTCGGGGTTGAACGCGGCAAACTCTTCCGGGGTTATATTGACTCCCGGCTTCCCGGCCCGGGCGATCCCGCGGTTGACGGGGTCGCCGCCGGCCGCCTCCACGAGGTCCATCTCGAACCGCTCGGCGTTCAGGGCGAAGAGCGGCGTCCCCATCGAGTAGTAGACACGGGGCCTGCAACAGCCCTCCACCGCCGACGAGACCGCCGCCACCCGGTCGCCGATGTAGGCAGCAAGTTTCTCTGCCGCCTCAGGGCGGCCCGCACGTTCTCCGAGCTCCCGGACAAGATCGAGATAACCGTCGATCCTCTGGATCTTCCCATGGAGGTCCCGGATATAGTCGTCCCTGATGACCCCGGCCCAGATACGGGCGAGGTCGGCGTCGGACTCAACGCCGAGGCAGACCAGGACGGCGTGGACCATCTCAAGCGCCCGAGTGAACCGGTAGCCGCCCATCATCCCGGGCTCGCAGTAGGGCGTCTCTCCGATACTCCCGATCACAGGGAGTGAAAAACCGCAGGAGCACCCGGCGTCCGGCGGGATAGCGATTGTCCGCGCTCCCATCGGCCCGAAAAACTCCCGCCGGACGACCGTCTTCCCGCAGGACGGGCACGCCGTATTGAGGTATTCTGTCCCGGGCGAGTTGAAGAGGTAGACGTAGCGGAGCGTCCGGCGCAGCTCGTCGCAGATCCGCTCAGACTCCGCAATCGTCGGCTCCATCTCCGGCGGCTCGTCGCCGAACGGTATGAACCGCATGACGAGGAACGGGATGTCGGGGGATATCTCAGCAACCCGAGCGGCCGCAACACGGATCTCTTCGTCGGAGCCTCGGGCGTGGATACAGGAGACCTCCACATGGATGCCTGCTTCGAAGAGGGTCTTCACCGTCCGGAAGGCCGGTTCCGCCGAGACCGCCCCGCACGCTCGGTAACGCGCATCGGACGCCCCTTTCAGCCCGATGTTCGCGAAGTCGATGGCTGATGTAAGGTCACTGAGGGCCTCCTCCGTGTAGTAGCCGTTCGTCGCGCACCCGACGAGGAGGCCGGCATCATGCGCCGCCCGGGCCACCCGGAGGAAGGTCCGGTGCATGGCGGTCGGGTCGTTGAGGCAGAAGGCTATCCCCCGGCACCCTTCCTCCCGGGCGCGCCTGATCAGGGCATCAGGCGGAATATGCTTGAGGGCCCCGGAGACCGCCTCCGCGTGGAGGGCGACCGTCTCGGATATGCACCCGCCGCAGGAGAAGGTGCACCCGATGCCGCTCGCCTGCAAGAACGTCTCCCGGGGGTGGTAGTGGCACATCGGCATCGTCTCGATAGCAATCGGCATGACCGCGATGTAACGGTCGGGGAACCGCTCGACAAGCCTTCCGTCCTTGTTCGTGTACATCCTGCACCGCCCGGTTCCCCCGGGCGGAATGGCGCAACGGTTCTCACAGATAGAGCACCGCATGCCTATCGCCCCCGCTCGATCACGACCCAGAGCCCGGAGTCGTCGTTGATGATCCGGTGATGAAGGCCGAGGTCTGCGAGGACGCCTGCGACCCGCTCCCGGTTGTCGGGACCGAGATTCTTGTCCCGGAAACTCTTCCAGTCCGCATTCTCCTTCGTCATCGCGGCCGCGACGGCATCTCTGAGTTCGGCGGTCCCAAACCCGCCCCCGACGTAGGTCCTTCCGCCGGGCGCAAGAACCCGGTAGATCTCCGAGAATGCCCGGGAGAGGTCCTCCCAGAAGAAGACCGACCCGCGGCTGACCACGAGATCGACGGATCCCGCGGGGAGCGGGATATCGTGGACGTCGCCTCGAAGAGGCGAGACGCGATCCGAGAGCCCGGCTTCCCGGACGTTTTCTTCGGCGATGGCAAGCATATCCGGGGACGAGTCGAGGAGCGTGACCGCAAGGTCGCTTGCCTGCGCAAGCGCAATCCCGAGCGACCCGGGGCCGCTGCCGACATCGAGGCACCGTCCGCGGGAGAACCCGCACCGAATAAGGATCTGCTCCGCGAGCACTGGGTAGACCGGGGCGAAGACTGTCTTTGCAATCCGGTCCATGTGCTCCGCCCCTTCGCGGTCGAACCTGCCTGGTACGTACCCCATCTCTTCGACCTCAGGGGTTCAGGATCTCCCGGATCTGGTCGTCGGAGAGCGATACGTGGAGGAAGATCTCGTGATACTCCCGGACGAGGCTCTCAAGGTCCATGTCCTGGAAGAGATCGGGGTAGAGGACCTTGGCGGTCCAGGGGATCCCGACGATCCGGTTGATCCCGGGCGGACGATCGAACCAGCAGAACGCCGTCCGCGGGGTGAGATAGACCCGACCCGTCTTCACGGCGGCGATCTCCTGCCAGAGCGGATCGGTCCGGACCGTGGCGTAGAACCCCGGATCCCCGGCCAGAATGACGTCCGGATTCCAGGCGATGACCTGCTCCATCGAGACCTCCGTCATCCCCATTCCGGGCGTGATCGCGCAGTCCGCAACGTTTCTCCCGCCGCAGAGGTCGATGAGTTCAGAATGCGGAGAGCCCGAGGGGTCGGTCGTCAGCCCTTTGGGACCCTCGGCATAGTAAACCCCCACCCGCTGGTCTTCGGGAATCGAGGCCACCCGCTCCGTCACCGTGGCGAGCACGCCCTCGTAGAAGGCGATCATCGCTTCCGCCTGCTTCTCCTCTCCAAGGAGGTCGCCCATGAACCTGATGGGCGCCGAGTAGCCGGTGGAGTTGGTGCTATCCTCAACGGCGACGACCGGGATGGAGCCCAACTTCTGCTGCCGCTCGGCAACGGAGGCAAGCGCCGCTCCGCCGTCGGTGGTGTAGCCCTCGATGACGACATCGGGGTGCATCGATATGAACGTCTCATAGTTGCCGGTCTCTTTCCCGAACCAGCCCCCGATGACCGGAAGTGCCATGTAGTTATCAGCGATGTAGCCCTTCTCGGGCGCAAAATTCCAGCCTGCGAGCCGGTCGGGCGCGACCATGTAGACGAGCATCGTCGACGGCGGGGAGGTGCAGAGGATGTTCTTGATCTCCGACGGGACGACGACGGTTCGGCCCGCCATATCGGTGATCGTGCGGTTTTCAGTGGAGGGGTCCGCGTTCAGGGTGGCTGTGCAGGCGGCGGAGGCGCAGAGGAGAACCACACAAACACCGAGCATGATGATCAGAAGACGGCAATGCTTTGTAATAACTACCACATCCATTGGATCTTCTCCGATACACTTCAGGGAGGCATCGAAGGTTTCCGCTATCGTGGTTGGGACGCGGCCCATATTAAGAATAACTATTTAACTTCGTGTTAATGTTAAACAATATACATTGAAAATGTATTGAAAAACCCTCCCTCGATACGGCGGTGGGGATCCGGATCAAAGGCAATGCCGGCGCTCTTCGCGGTCCTGCCGATCGGTCGCGACGACATGCAGGTCCGGCTCGATCCCGATCTCCCGGAGTCTCCAAAACGCACAGGCGTCTTCGCGGCCGTCGAGCGCCGCAGGAACACCCTCCCCACCCGGCAGGTCAGGTTCCCGGTCTTCGGGAGGCCCGAGCAGGCGACGGGCTCCGTCACGGGTTCACTCCAGCTCGAGGGCTTTTGCGGCCGCCCGGCCGATCAGCTCCGGCGGGATCGCCTCGTACTCCTCGCCGTTGTAGCGGAGCGTCCGGCACTCCGCATCTCCCTCGCAGGCCTCGCAGGATGCNNAAGAGGAGGCTCTCCGACTCCGCGACCCGCTCGATCAGTTGGACGCTGACGCCCTCAAGTTCAAGGAGCATCTTGATCTCCGCGAGAACCGCCGGGAGCGCCATCCCGGTCTCCTCGAACGCTCCAGGGGTCTTTTCAATCTTGTTCCATTCGATGACGAGTTCTTTCTTCATGGTCTGCCTCCACCATTGGCGGTAACGGGAAATACCGCTGCCGCTCCAGGAGCCTGAAGATTAAAAAGCATGAGCCCCGGGGCTCTATACCCCGAGCCCCTCAAGAAACA
>NZ_LFRO01000036.1:19159-34667 GCF_001512385.1 Methanoculleus sp. DTU007
GCGCAGGTGGCGAAGATCCCGCCCTCAAACTCCACGATCGGTTCATAGAGCCCGTTCTTCTCGATCAACCGGGAGATCGTCGTCGACTCCCCGCCCGGGATCGCAAGGGCGTCGAGGTCCGCAAGGTCTGTGGGCTTCCTGACTAAAACGACCTCCGAGCCCGGTCTCTCCGCGAGCGCCTCCCGGAACGCCGCAGCATGCTCGGCGACGTCGCCCTGGAGCGCGAGAACCCCGACCTTAACGCCCACGGGTCTGCAACACCTCTTCTGGACGAAGTGTACGGATATCGATGCCCTTCATCGCATCCCCAAGACCCCTGCTCACCTCGGCAAGGACCTTTGGATCGTCGTAGTGGTTCACCGCCTCGACGATCGCCCGGGCGGTCGCCTCGGGGTTTGCGGACTTGAAGATGCCCGACCCGACAAAGACACCGTCGGCCCCAAGGTGCATCATCAGCGCCGCGTCGGCAGGCGTCGCGATCCCGCCGGCGGAGAAGTTCACGACGGGGAGCCGGCCGCGCTCTGCGCACTCGATGACCAGGTCCGCCGGCGCCTCGATATCGCGGGCCCGGTCGACGAGTTCCTGGCGTGAGAGACCCTGCAGGCTCCGGATCTCGCCCATGATCGCCCGCATGTGGCGGACCGCCTCGACGACGTTGCCGGTCCCGGCCTCGCCCTTTGTCCGGATCATCGCCGCTCCCTCGTTGATGCGGCGCAGCGCCTCCCCGAGGTTCCGGGCGCCGCAGACGAATGGCACGGAGAACCGGGTTTTATCGATATGGAACTGCTCGTCCGCCGGGGTCAACACCTCGCTCTCGTCGATCATGTCCACACCAAGCGCTTCCAGGATCTGCGCCTCGACGAAGTGGCCGATCCGAACCTTCCCCATCACCGGGATGGAGACCGCATCGATGATCTCGATAATCTTCTGTGGATCGGCCATACGGGCCACGCCCCCGGCTGCCCTGATATCGGCCGGGACTCTCTCAAGCGCCATGACGGCGACGGCACCGGCCTCTTCGGCAATCTGCGCCTGCTCTGCGTTGACGACGTCCATAATGACGCCGCCTTTCTGCATCGACGCAAAGCCGCGCTTGATCAGCTCGGTGCCAAATCTCAGTTCCTCGAGTTTCATTACTTCTATGTATAGCACATGGACCACAATAAAAATAGTGCGGCGATCTCCCCAATCGCAAAGATGACCGTCGCCGCCCGGACCGCCCGGACAATTCCGGCTCCCCCCTCCGCAAGGCTCCGCTCCGGATCCCCGATCGTATAGACGCCGGGCTTCTCGAGCCGGATCCCTACCCCGCCGGCGATGACCGCCATCGGGATTCCGCCGTTGAACCCCGGCCGCTTCTTTCTATCGCGCCGGAGGGCCGCATACGCCGGGGTGAACCGGCCCTTCGCCGCAAAGTAGGCGAGGAGGATAAGACCTGTCAGCCGGGCCGGGATGAAGTTTGCAACGTCGTCGGCGCGGGCCGAAAACCACCCGATCCGGGCCCGCTCGTCGCGGTAGCCGAGCATCGCGTCCAGGGTGTTGATCGCCCTAAAACCTGCGGCTCCGACGAGTCCAAAGAGCCCATAGTAGAAGAGCGGAGAGATGATGCTGTCGACCAGGTTCTCGGTCATCGACTCGTATGCCGCCGAGAGGACGTGCTCGGAATCGAGGTCCCCCGTATCCCGGCTCACCATCATCCCGACTGTTGAGCGGCCCGCACCGATCCCGTCGTCCTCGAGCGCCCGGACGACGGCGGCGACGTGCTCCTCAAGCGACCGCCAGGCAAGACAGACCTTGAGGAGGAAGGGCGCGAGGAGGAGGTAGAGGTACCAGGGGGCCAGATACTCGACGAGCGCAAACGGCGCGGCAAAGAGGGCGACCGTCACGAGAGCGCCCAAAACCCCAAAAAAACGCTCGACGCGGGCCGGGTAGCGGCCCGGGACCCCCCACCACCCGATGAACCGGCCAAGCAGAGCCACCGGGTGGTAGCGGGAGTGCGGGTCCCCGATCAGCCGGTCCACCAGCAGCGACGCAGCGACTACGACCGCTGCCGCAACCATGTGAGAATGACCCCGAGAAGGAGGGCCGCAAACGCGGCGGCGTTCAGGAGATCGATCCCAAGCATGAGCCACAGCCCATAGAGGAGCAGGGCGATCACACAGGGGACGAGGACCGTCGCCGGCGGGAGCGGTATGCCCGGTCTAGCGACCTCCGGGACGACTGGCTCCGGCTCCGGAGCAGGCTCAGGATCGGGCCGCTCCTTGACGACGACCCGGAACTCCGCTCTCTTAGCGCCGTAGCCGGCGATGACCTCGAGAGAGAAGGTTCCGGGGCAGGCGTTCTCCCGGATGGGGATAGAAAACTCCTCGATCTTGTTTACGTAGAGATTCTCGTGGAAGAAGTCGGTGAAGGCCGCGGAGTTTGAGGAGGCGATGGTGATATGGAGCGGCGAACCGTGGTTGATGATATGGAGGACGAGGTCGCTGCCCGGTGTCGCCTCGACCTCGTCCGGAACCGCTATCGCGTTTATCCCGCGGCTATTGAGATGAATCTCCGGCACGGTCTGATCAGTCCTCGCAGATGTTCTGCGGGAGGAGGTTTGGGATGCCCTCGTTGATCGGGTAGTCAACGCGGCATGCCGCGCACCGAAGGGTGCCCTCCAGCACCTCCTCGCCGCGCTCTTCTGTCACCAGGAGTTCCAGGTCCCCCTTACAGACCGGGCAGCAGAGAATCTCCATAAGATCTCTTCTCATAGCTCACTCCGTAGATCGATGATCTGCGAGATCTCGGGGCCCGTCGAGATCAGGGTGACGGGCTTGCCGATATCCTCTTCCGCCTGCGCAATGAAGTCCTTTGCCTTCTTCGTCAGCCGATCGTACTCGGTGACGCCGAAGCAGGCCGGGTCGATCCGGTCGATCCCGGTGATCGCCGCCTGGGTGCAGCCGTTGATCATCGCCGAGTAGCGCGCCATCTCCCCGTCCCAGGTGCCGATGCGGCGCTGCCGGTGGGTGACGGTCCCGAACTCCTCGATACCGAGCTTGTGCGACTGCTCCGCGGTCATCTCGGTCGAGAAGGGGCCCTCGCCGACCCGGGTCGGGTAGGCCTTGAAGACGACGATGACGTCGTCGATCCGGGTCGGGCCGACACCGTTATCGGCGGCGATCTGCGAGGCGGAGGTATCTTTGCTCGTCACATACGGGTAGGTTCCGAAGTAGAGGGAGATCCCGAAGCCCTGGGTCCCCTCGAGGAGGACCATCTCGCCGTTATCGAGAGCGCTGTTGATATCCTGTGCTACGTCGGTGACAAAGTCGGCAAGCTCAGGAACATCTTTTGCCTGCCGGGATGTCCGGAGAACACGGTCTGCGTTCGCCGGGCCGCACCCGGTCCCGGTGCTCCCGATCTTCTTTCTGAGATGCTCGCTCCCCCTGTCCCGGGCGATATGCTCCTCTTCGATGACACCGCACCTGCCGTCGACAAAGATCCTCTCCCGGACGCCGAGCAGGTCGACCTCGTGCAGGAAGACCCGGGGATCAACGAGGACGCCGCTCCCGATCATGAGGGTTGCTTCCGGGTAGACAAACCCCGAGGGGACCATCCTGACACCGTACTCTTTTTCACCAATGCGGACGGTATGCCCTGCGTTCGGGCCGACGCCGCCCCTGGAGATGATGGATGGTCTGTCCTGGTGAGCAATGTGGGCTACGATCTTTCCTTTTCCCTCGTCACCAAAGAACCCGCCGACGATAATAGTACAACTCATTGTTCTATCATGTAGGATGGAGCGATACTGAATGATAAACGTTACAATCTGATACCGGGAGAGCAGCCATCCTGTTTATGTGAAGACGACGCCGGACAACCCATCCATCTCTGCCTGGCAAGGCCTCGCGCCAAAAAGAGCAGCGATCGGCCATAAGATCCAGTACCCAAAGAGCGGAACCGGGTCTGGCCCCGGTACCAATACTGGGGGCCTTCCGCGGGGAGTGCATTGCATATCAGTCTTGTGGATCAGAAGCCTGGCTCCCCGGTCGGTCACTGCCGGATCCAAACCCCTTCATTTCCACTGGAAACTTCATCTTCTCTGCATCCAGGGCTGCCACGTCGAGCATTCTATGAAATGATGAGCCGATCTGTGATCGAATTTAGAACATTGGAGCGCGGACGAGAACCCAATGATCCGCCCGGCATTTCCAGAGGGGGATGCATATCCTGCACGCGTGGGAAAGTGATCCCGACCCCCTCGGAATCGCCGAATAAATCCACATCTCCAGTGGAAGCAAAGGGGTTCTCCTATCGTCATTCCTCTGTCGGACACCGGATTGCCCGTTATTTGAGCATGGATACCGCATAAAAGAGTTGTGATTTGGTCTTGAGAAGACCTGGGGCGCTCTCACTCTTTTGATTCCAGGAAGGCCGCCATGCGGGAGAGGGCCTCCCTGAGATCGTCCCGCGAGACCGCATAGGCGCACCGCACATGCCCGGCACCGGAGGGCCCGAGGACACTCCCCGGGACGACCGCGACATGCTGATCGTGCAGGAGTTTCTCGGCAAACTCGAGATCGCTCATGCCGGTGCTCTCCACCGAGGGGAAGGCGTAAAATGCGCCCTTCGGAACGTGGCAGGCAAGGCCGATCTTGTTTAATCCGTCGACAAAGAGGTTCCGCCGGAGACGGTACTCCCTGACCATGGCGTCTTTCTCGGCCTCCCCGATCCGGAGCGCTTCATACGCCGCGATCTGTCCCATCACCGGGGCGCAGAGCGCGACGTACTGGTGGATCTTCAAGGCCGCGGCGGTGATCTCGGGCGGAGCGCAGAGGTAGCCGATCCGCCACCCGGTCATGGCGAAGGCCTTCGAGAACCCGTTTAAGGTGATCGTCCGCTCATAGAGTTCCGGGATCCGTGCCGGAGAGAAGTGGTCGCCTTCGTAGGTGAGCTCGGCGTAGACCTCGTCGCTGATGAGGAGGAGGTCGTGGTCGACCAAAAGATCGGCGATGCCATGCCAGTCCGCCTCCTGCATCACCCCGCCGGTGGGGTTGTTCGGGAAGTTTACGATGAGCGCCTTTGTCTTTGGGGTGATCTTCTCCGCGAGCGCCTCGGGCGTCAGCCGGAACTCGTCCTCCGCCCGGCAGGGGACGGTGACCGGGACGCCGCCTGCGAGGGAGACGCATGGGACATAGGAGACGTAACAGGGCTCTGCGACCAGGATCTCGTCTCCCGGATCCGTAATGGCCCTAATAGCGATATCGGCCGCTTCCGAGACGCCGCAGGTGACGATGATCTCGTTCTCGGGGTCATACCGGGTGCCGAAACGGGTATCGAGGTAGCGGCTGATGGCGCCCCGGAGCTGAGGAGTCCCCTTGTTTGAGGTGTAGGCGGTCGACCCCTGCTCGATCGAGTAGATGGAGGCCTCGCAGACGCACCAAGGCGTCACGAAGTCCGGTTCACCGACACCCAGGGATATGACGTCATCCATCGTCTGGGCGATATCGAAGAACCGCCGGATCCCCGACGGAGGTATGGCGCGGGCCCGGGCAGAGACGAAATCCCTCAACGCGCCTCACCTCAGAACGAGTACGGGAGACGTTCGACCTCTTCGCGCTCGGCGAAGGTGGTGCCGTTCTCCTTGTAGGTCTTCATGATGATGTGCGTCGCCGTCTCACGGATCCGGTCCATCGGGGCGATCTGCTCGGCGACGAACCGGGCGATCTCATGCATGCTCGGCCCGGTGACCAGGAGCTGGAGGTCGTAAGCCCCGGTCATCAGCCGGAGCGACCGGACCTGGGGGAACCGGGCGATCCGCTCCGCGATCCGGTCGTAACCGAAGTCCCGTTCAGGCGAGACTTTGAGCTCGATCACCGCGGCGACGTTGCCGTCCCCGGCCCGCTCCCAGTCGACGACCGCTCCGTAGCGGCGGATGGCGCCGATCGACTCGAGCCGGCTGATCCGGCTCTTTACTTCCTCTTCGCTCATCTCGGCCAGCACCGCAAGTTCGCTTGTCGGGGTGCGGCAGTTCTCCTCCAGGAGATGGAGGAGGGTACGGTCCTTCTCGTCCATAATCTCACCTGAACATTGCTCTTAAACGATTGATATCAATATCTCTGAGTCTCTGGTCATCCAATCTTGGGTCGCGCGTGACGACTTCCTCGATCTTGCTTGTCGTTGCATCGAACCACATCTCCTTCGTCCGGCCGTAGCGGCCGCGCGAGACGACCCGGGTGTTGATGACCCCGAGCATGTTGAGTTCGGAGATGAGGTCCGTGATCCGGCGGTGCGTCAGGACGTCGAGATCGATGATCCGGGCAATCTCCCGATAGACCACCGTGACCTCACCGCTCGTGAATATCCTCTTGCCCATCCGCTCAAGGATCAGCATCGCATACAGGACCGCCTTGCTCTGGGTCGGGAGAGTGGAGATGCACTCCACCATGCTGTCGGTCTCGATCTTCTCCTGCGCCATCCGGACATGCCGCTCGGTCACGCCCGGTGCATTCTCGCGATCGGCAAGCTCCCCCGAGACCCGGAGAAGGTCGAGCGCCCGCCGGGCGTCGCCGTGCTCCTGCGCCGCGAGCGCCGCGCAGAGCGGGATGACCGTCTCGTCGAGCGCGCCCTCCACGAAGGCCATCTCGGCCCTCTGCTGGAGGATATCGCAGAGCTGCGGGGCGTTGTAGGGGGGAAAGACGATCTCCTCCTCGGAGAGCGAGGAGAGAACCCGGGGGTCCAGGAAGTCGGTGAACCGGAGGTCGTTTGATATCCCGATGATGCTGACCTTCGCAAACTTGAGATCGGAGTTGATCCGGGTGAGGTTGTAGAGGGTATCGTCGCCGCTCTTCTTGACGAGTTTGTCGATCTCGTCGAGGATGATGACCATGACCCCGCCGTTGCTCTCGAGCTGGTTCTTGAGTTCCGCATAAACCTGGTCGGTCGGCCACCCGGTCATCGGGATATGGGCCCGGGTGCTGTCGCTCGGATGCGCATCGGCCTCGTCGAGGCAGTTCGCGATCTGGGCGAGGACACGGTACTGGGTATCGATCACCTCGCAGTTGAGGTGGACGACCTTGCACTTGGTCCCGGCGAGCGCACTTGCATTCTCAAGCTCGGCTCCCACGTACCGGACCGATGCCGTCTTCCCGGTCCCGGTCTTGCCGTAGATGAGGATATTGGACGGGGTCTCGTTTGTGAGAGCGGGGGCAAGAATAGAGGCAAGCTCGTCGATCTGCGGTTTCCGGTGAGGAAGGATCTGAGGACGATAACTGTGGCGGAGAACTTCCCTGTTCTTAAATATACGTCTATTGGTCAGGTATTTTTTGAATAATCCCATTGAGTTGTTCTTATCGTCCGACATGGTGTCACCGGAGGGGGTTACCCGGACAGGAGAGTTTCGTGTCGAGGGCCCACAATATGGTTGTTCTGGAGACTGATAACCCCTTCGTTTCCAGTGGAACGTGGAACCCGATTAGTTGCCAGCAGAACCTTGGCAGATCCGGTCAGGGAAGCTCGAGGTGAGAGGTGATCTGAGGAAGAGGATCGCAGGATCACCCCCACCCCTTTGTTTCCAGTGGAACGTGATGATGATACACCCCCTTGGTGTATCACATTCAAAAGTGATGATGATAGTCATGTGTACCTCTGCAACTCAAAATATAAAAATTAATCGTTAAAGTACAGAGTGAAGAAAACAGGCAAAAAAAGAGTTAAAAGCAGAAATAAGTTTTTTTAAGGCCTAAATGACACAATTGAAACTTGTAGAACGTTGAAACCAGGTAGGATGGAGAGAGACCAGAACTGGATGAAATAACCGGGGAAGAGGAGAAAACCTGAAACGATAGAAAGTGGAGCAGGAGAAGGAAGGATAGGAGCAGAAAGGATCCAGGAGCTTCCCTAGTACGATCCTCTTACCACCGTACGTCTCAGTGGCTCTCATCATCCCTTGGGTCTCATCTCTCTGCTCCTTATCACTCTCGATTACCCCGATGCTCTTTACTCCTCTTCACCGATCTCTTCATCGACTGCACCTCTACATCGTTTTATAATCGACCTATATTCTCTTCTTTTACTGAAATAGACAATAATATCAGACCTAAGTCCAAACGATTCATTCTCAGAGAGCCGATAGCTCTTGGGACCCATATTAGACCTCTAAGTTCCTGTGGAAGATCGCTCTCGATTCTCTTCTCCTGCAATTCTCTCTTCTTCTTCCACGACGGACCGGATCAGTGAATCATGAAAAACTCGATTATCTGCCAGTATAATCAGAATCTAACGTAAAAACACGGTTTTATCCCCTCACCCACCATTCCCCTCCAACCTGCCCTCGCCCTTGCCCTCGTGGTCCCGAATATGTTCCAGTGGAAACAAAGGGGTCAGGGATTCCCCACCTCCTCCGGGAAGATAGAAAGAAGTAAAATACGCGGTATAGGAGTACGGGATGATCTCATGGAGAGCAACCATCTTAAACCCATCACTGTGACCGGTGCCGTCATCACCGTCTCATCGACCCGGAAGCCGGAGACCGATGCCAGCGGGAAGATCCTGATCGACCTCTTTTCGGCCGCCGGTATCGAGGTGACCCACTACGCCGTTATCCCCGACGACCTTGAGCGGATCCGTGCCGAGGTCCGGACGGCGCTTACGCGCGCAAACTGCGTCGTCGTCACCGGGGGGACCGGGCTCACACCGGACGATGTGACGATTGAGGCGGTCGCGCCGCTGCTTGAGAAGACGATCGACGGATTCGGCGAACTCTTCCGGCTCAAGAGTTACGAAGAGATCGGGACCTCCGCCATCCTCTCCCGGGCGATCGCCGGGGTCGTCGGCGGTCGGGCGGTCTTCTGCATCCCGGGCTCAACCAAGGCCGTCACGCTTGCTGCAAAGGAGATCATCATCCCCGAGATCCAGCATATCCTCTCTCACGCCGGGCCGACTCAGCGGTAGACGTCGAGGAGCGCCACCCGCTCGATGACCAGGTCGCGGAACCGGTCCTCGCCGACGACCGCGACCTCCTCGGGCGTGATATCGTAGAGGTCCGCAAGACGCGCCCGCTTCGCGGGATCGATCGTCTCCCAGTCCTCGTCGACAAACCGCACAAGACCGGCAAGTCGGTCGCGGACGCCCGATGCAGGGGGACAGACCGCGATGTAGAAGCGGTTCTCCCCCGGGTGGATCCCAAAGGACGAGGCCACATGGCACTGCCGCGTTCCCGCGGCGTAGAGGAGCGCCTCCATCTCGATCGAGTTCGCTATCGGGTCGCCCCGATTCCACGATCGCCAGGCATGCCGGAGCGCCGCTCTTACGTGCTCGCGCCCGGCCAGGCGGTCGGCGTCAAAGAGGATGATATGGGTTCCGCACTCGTCGGCGATCGTCCTGATCTCGTTTAAGAGTTTGAACTTATTCTCGATCGTAGCGACCGCCTGATAGATATCGCATGCTACTTCTGCCATTTTCTCGTTCACCCGAACCGGGAGAGGGTCGACTGCTCCTCGCTGATCTCCTGGATCTCTTCCCGCACGCCATCAAGCTGCTCAAAGACCTGAGCGGCGATCCCCTGCCCGAGGATCCTGGAAACCTTTTCCTGTCCTGCGGCGCGGAGCGCCTCGATCGAGTCGATGCCGTTGTCAAAGAGCCGGCGCGCCCTGACGCGCCCGATCCCGCGCAGCCTGATGAGGGGCAGGAGCTCTTTCTTGATACCGTGCTTGGTCCGGAGTTCCATCTCCTCGATGGGGCGGACGAGGTGCGGGGCAAAGAGCCCGGCGAGGTGCCGGCTCGCGTGGACCAGCCAGGCGACGCTCTCGACCATCCCGTAGACATCACCGGGACCGACGTTGTAGCGCCGGCAGATCTCGTCCTCGCCGATCTCGTTCACCCAGTCGGCGAGGAGGAGCGCGGTCTTGAGGCTCCGGTCGAACTCTTCGTCGGCGTCCCAGGGGATCTCCATCCAGAGATCGTCACGGTGGTCGGCGAGGAACCGGTCTAGGAGGTACATATCGTCCCGTCGAACGAAGAGCGTCGGCATATCCGGCGTCGAGCAGAGGAGGTGAAGGAGCCCAATATCGGTGTAGTCCTTCTGATCCGCCATCGCCGTCACGATCACCTCCGCGCTCCTCGGATCGATGTAGAGTCGGGAGACGAGCGACCCGTACTCCGTCGGCTCGAGCCAGTCCCCCACCTCGGTGATCATCTCCGCCTCGCGCAGGAACTCAAGCACCCGGTGGACAACCCGCGAGAGCGCACGCTGGCTCTCGCCCTGGTGGGCGTAGAACGTCCCGTCCATGAACCCGAGCACCTCATCGCGCTCCCGGGCGAAGCCTGTCGCGATGAGCGAGAGGATGTGGGTGCAGAGGACCGCCTCGTTTGCGCACCGGCTCCGGACGTCCTCCGCCGGGGCCTCGATGTAGCAGTCGAAGAGCTCCTCGACCATCTCCTCCGACTTCGCGATCAGGACCGCCTCGCCGTAGGGGTCGAGGTGCGGCCGCCCGGCCCGCCCGGCCATCTGCCGGTACTCCCGGACCGGGATCGGGAGCATCCCCTCCCCGGCGCTGAACCGGAGGTAGTCGCGGATGATCACCCGCCTGGCGGGAAGGTTCAGGCCGGCCGCAAGGGTCGGTGTCGAGGCGATCACCTTGATCTCCCCCTCACGGAATCCGGCCTCAACAATCTGCCGCTCTTCCCGCGAGAGGCCGGCGTGATGGAACGCCGCGCCCTGCGCAACACAGGCCGCAAGAGTCTTTCCCATATCGGTCGCGGCGTTCGAGCGGATCCGATCCGCATATCCGGCGAGGACGGGGTTTGCGAGTTTCAAGCCCGAGGCCGCGCGTTTCGCGAACGCTTCGGCGTTCTTGCGGGAGCTGACAAAGACCAGGCACTGCCCTCCCTCCGCGACCGTGTCGAGGACGAGGTCCAGGTCCTCGTACTTGCTCTTTCGTTCGATCTGCCGGACGCGGTCGGCGAACTGGATGCTGTCCTGGAAGAAGACCCCCTCCCTGAGATCGACCGGCCGCCAGTCGCTCTCGATGAGTTCGGCGTCCAGCCACCCCGCAAGGTCGGCAGGGTTCCCGATCGTCGCCGAGAGACCGATGATCTGCATATCCGGGTTTCTGTGGCGGAGTTTCGTGATCACCATCTCAAGCGTCGCCCCCCGAGAGGGGTCGTCGATCAGGTGCGCCTCATCGACGACGAGGAGGGTGATGTCGGCAAGCCACGGCGTCCGGTTCCGCAGGAGCGAGTCCACCTTCTCGCTCGTCGCGACGATGATATCGTTTCGTCCGAGGTAGTCGTCCCTCCGGTCGAAGTCGCCGGTCGCGATCCCGATCCGGAGCCCTTTCCCCGAGAACTCCTGGAACTTCTCGCTCGCGAGCGCTCGCAGAGGAACGATGTAGAGGCACTTGCCGCCCCTCGCCACCTGATGGTGCATCGCCATCTCGGCGACCAGGGTCTTGCCGCTCGCGGTTGGGATGGAGATGAGGAGGTTCTTCCCCGAAAAAAGCCCCGCTTCGACGCACGCGGCCTGAGGCGGGTAGAGTTCGGTGATCCCGCGGCGAGCGTAACTGGCCGCGAGATCCGGCGGGATGGGGAGACCCGCTATCTCCATGTATACCCCTTCATTTCCACTGCAGACTCCATACTGCGCGTATTGTTATGGCCATGGACAGAACCGGCTCGCCCCGGCAATATCACGAATAATACTCCAGCATCTCCCGTTTGGCTTCCTTTTTCTTCCGATCGAGGAAAGCGTAGACATGTTCGTGAGGCACGCCCTGGATCAGCATCTCGATTGCTTTTCGTGCGATCTCGACATGATCGGGAAGACCGATGATCGCAACGGTCTTGCCCTGGACCGAGATCTCCGTGCCGGTCATATCCTCGATCTGGGCGCGGGATGTCCCTGCTTTTCCGATGATCCGGCCCCGGAGCCGCTCGAGCTGCCTACTCGACCCCGAGAGGTCGGCGAGGTCGAGGATATCGAGCATCATATCCTCGTCATCGAGGAGCCGGAACGCGCGTTCCGGCGAGAATCCACGGTTGATCGCGGAGATGACGTTTGTCGCCGTCATCACGTTCACGGGATCCTCCCCCTCGATCGTCACCAATCCTTCTTCGCTGTCGATCCGGAGAGATATCCCAATCTTCTCTTCGATCTCGCGCTTTGTGGACCCGCTCTTTCCGATGAGTACACCGATCCTCGCGGTTGAAATTTTCATCTCCTGTGTGGTCATGATTGCATCCCTTCTCCCGGTCTTGAAGGCTCCCGATATTCGGTCCCGGTGATCGCGCTGATGATCTCCTGTTCATCCAAGATATCGCAGTAGCGGGAGAAATATCGATTAAGGTTCTTGATATCCCGTATCAGGAACGCGGGCGCCCGTGGGTGATCCAGGGTGACCGCCTGTCCCATATCGATCAGGTAGGGTTTCTCGTGATAGAGGATATTGTATTCGGAGAGGTCGGCATGGACCAGGCGCGCATCCCGGTAGAGCCGTTCGATATAGTCGAGGATCTGTCGATACACCGCTCCGTAGTCCTCGATCTCGGCGTTCCGGAGTTGTGGATACGGTAATTCGTCCTCGCCGAGGAATCGCATCAAGAGGATGTTCCGGTCGAACGCGAGGGGCTCGGGGACTGGAATCCCCACCTCATACGCCCGGGCGAGGTTGCTGTACTCTTTCTTCGTCCAGGCGAAGATGATACCCTTCCGCGTCCCGCGGACGCTTGAGAACCGGCGGTCGCCCGCGAGATACTCGGTCATCGCCTTGAAGTTCGCGGTCTGGATGCGGTAGATCTTGATCGCGATCTCGTCTTCGTCGCGCTCGCCATAAAAGACGTTCGCCTCTTTTCCGGTGCTGATAGGCCCGCCGATGGCTGATATCAGTCTCTTATGGACGAGCTTGTAGAGTGCTATCAGGGTGACTTCGTCAAAGACGTCGTCGCGTACCTTCACCGAATCGGCGTCTTTTATTCGGACACCCATCGCCTCTATCTCGCGGTCGAACCGTTCGTACTCGTCTTCGCGGGCCATGATCGGATCACCTGCTGCAGACGTAGTCGTGTACGGGAGCGAGGATATCGATGAGATGTTCGGCGGTTGCCGTCTTTAAGTCCAGGGGATGGATCTCGCCCGCAGCGTAGGCACGCTCCAAGTCCTCGTAGGTATCGAACTCCCGGTCCCCGCCGAACTTCGCGGGCCGGCGGATGGTGACCGTACCCGTCCGGGGGAAGATGTGGTAGCGCAGGATCTCAAGCACCGGGTTGTTCTCGATCTCGGGCGGGCAGAATGCCTTCTTCATCTTCCGCCTGATCTCCTCCTCAGATTCGGCGACGGATATGACGTTTCCTGCCGATGACGACATCTTCTTCCCGTCGAGGCCGTTGATGATCGGCGTGTGGATGCAGACCGGCGCCGGGTATCCGATTGAGGGAAGGTGTTCCCGCGCAAGCATGTGAATCTTTCGCTGGTCGATTCCGCCGACGGCGGCGTCCACCTGCAGGGTCGCGATATCGACCATCTGCATGATCGGATAGACCATCTGCGAGACCATCGGGTTCTCCATCTGCCGCCCGACCTCGTCCATGCTCCTCTTCGCCCGGTTGAGGGTGATTGCCTGGGAGAGTTTGAGGACAGAAAGCTCGTACTCCGGCGTAAGCTGGACGTCCGAACCGAGGACATACTTTGCGCCGCGCAGGCCGAGCCCCTCGAAGCAGAGGCGGTTGTATTCGGCGATCTCCCGGATCTCCTCCATGGTGCCCTTGCGGTTCAAGAAGGCGTGGAGATCGGCGATGAGCACGGTCACCTCGAACCCTGCCTGCTGCAAGTCCATCAACTTGTTCACCGTCACCATGTGGCCGAGGTGGATCTCACCGCTCGGCTCGTAGCCGGTGTAGACCCGTTTGACCGGGCGGTCAATGAGCGCACGCAGCTCCTCTTCGGTGACAACCTCAACGGTATTCCGGGTCACCAGTTCATACGGATCCATTAAAAATAGTGGGTTTGCCGGGGAGTTAATCCTTCTTCCTCCCCCGGTCCGGCCGTTCACCCGATCGCGACGAGACCGAGCGCTTTGTTCGTCATCCGGATGGACTCTTCCGGATCCTTCACGGTTCCCATCAGGGCGCGGATGCAGTCGATGTTCTCGGGGACGACGTCGGCCTCCTGGTGGATGGCCTGGAAGCAGTAGAACTCCTTTCCGTTCAGGACCGAGACCGACTCCTCAAAGACCCCGTTCTCCCAGAGGTCCGTCCGCGGCCGGCCGAGATCCTGGGTGTACTCCCGGAGCTGGGCGTTGCTCTTGATCCCGGTGGCCTTGCGGATGAGCCCAATCCGGCTGTGGTTCTCAAAGACCTTCAGCACCTCTTCGCGGGTGGTCTCCTTCTTTAGGTCCATCTGGATAGAGTGCATGTGCATGAACGTCGTCGGGACGATCATCGCGAGGGTGACGATATTGATGTGCGGGAGGACGGTGTTGACGTCCGGCCCGTGGTGGCTCGGGATGGTCGCCGGGTTGAGGACGATCGCGTCCACCGGCCCCCTCTTGACGTCATCGGGGTCCGCTGCCCGCCGGACCATCACCGCCCGGACCCGCTCGACGCCGAAGGCCTGGTCCATGGCGTGGATGATCCGGACGAGTCCGGTGGTGTTGCACGAGACGACCCGGGCGAACTGGTGCCCTTCGGCCTCTCTGTAGTTTGCGTGGGCATTGAACGAGAACCCGGCGACCTCGTGTTCCTCGCCGCCCTGGAAGATTGCCTTCTTGCCGAGACGCTCGTAGATCGGTCGGTTCTTCTCCCCGACACCCCCCGGTGTGGCATCAACGACGATATCGGCGGCCTTGATCATCGCCTCTACGTCGCCGGCGACCTCAAGACCGACCTTCTCGAATGCCGGCTTCTTTGAGAGGTCCGCGATATAGAGCGGGTAGCCGCGCTCTTTTGCGACGAACGCTTCAGCAGAGACGCTGGTCTTCGAAACCCCTATTACTTCCATATCGGGCTGAACGGCGACCGCATCGGCTACCCTTTTGCCGATGGTCCCAAATCCGTTGATTGCGACTTTGATCATGCATGTTGGAATACAGAACAAAAATTAATAAAGGTTGCTGGTTTGCAGATAGCGAGGATATTCTGGGCTCTTATCAAGATTAGAGGTTTCAAGTGGCCCATTATCATCACTATGCCGCGTAATCTCAAGAACTGGAAGATAATGTTATAAAGCCGAAGCGATCTTGCGCGAGGTGCGGCAGGTCTTATATTGGCTGGCGCCATCTGCATACCTATGGAGAAGCAGCCCATCATTGAGACCGATCGTCTCCTCCTGCGCCCATTCGACCTTGCGGATGCCGCCACGGTTCAACGGCTCTGCGGGGACCACGCCGTTGCCGCGACAACCCTCCTCCCCTACCCCTACCCGGAAGGCCTTGCCGAGATCTGGATCGCCTCCCTCTCCGAGGGCATCGAGCGCGGCGACGCCGCAGGCTTTGCCGTCACGCTTGCCCGTGAAAAGAGGCTGATCGGCGGTGTCCGG
>NZ_LFRO01000036.1:34763-37440 GCF_001512385.1 Methanoculleus sp. DTU007
CGCAACCCTGCATCGGGCCGCGTGATGGAGAAATGCGGGATGGTGCACGAAGGGCGGCTCCGTGAGCATGTCAGAAAATGGGGTGTCTATGAGGACGTCGACGTCTGGGGGGTCGTCTCCCCGTCGTTGGGGCCGGGATTGGTCGTATGAATGAACAGCCCGTCCTCATGACCGATCGTCTCCTCCTGCGGCCGTTCACCCTCAAGGACGCCCCGGTAGTCCGGCGCCTCGCCGGCGACTACGAGGTCGCGTCTCGCACACTTGATATACCATACCCCTACCCCGACGGGGCGGCGGAGGCCTGGATTGCCACCCACAAGTCTGAGTTTAGGAAAGGAAAGAGCGCCGTCTACGCCGTTACCCGGATCCGGGAAGGGGATCTTGTGGGCGCGGTTGGGCTTGTGGCGATCGACCGCCGTCACGGACGGGCTGAGCTCGGCTACTGGGTGGGGAGACCTTACTGGGGCCGGGGGTATGCCACCGAGGCGGCCCGGGCGGTGATTGAGTATGGGTTCTCCGCGCTCGGGCTGCACCGGGTCTACGCCATGCACCTCTCACGCAACCCTGCATCGGGGCGTGTGATGGAGAAGTGCGGGATGGTCCACGAGGCGCATCTTAGGGAGCATGGCCGGAGGGGGGAGGTCTATGAGGATATCGACGTCTGGGGGATCCTCCACGACGAGTGGCGGGTGCGTTGAACCGGGCGGTTCAACCTTCAAACCTCCGCTGTATGGGGAATTTATTAACCTCCCGATCGAGAGGAGAATGGGGAATGTGAATGGGGTTCGCCCCCACTCTATTGTTGACCCCGCCCCGGGGCTTTCGCCCGTGCTCAGTCAGACCTCCACCTAAATAGAGAGCCGGGCGGCTGCCTCTGCGGCGTAGAGCCTCTACCTCCTGACGAAGGCTGCGTAACCCCGAACTCCCCCCTCCCGGGTGACCGGAAGGATGAGAACCTCTTTTCCCTGGCGATCCAGCTGCCGTGCATAGGTGGCTGCAGCCTGCTGGGTTGCGTAGAGTCGGTCGGCGTAATACTCTTTCTCATCGATAACGCGGCGTTGCCGTATCTTGATCCAGTTTGCTTCCGGGCGCCGTTGCATACTCTTGATTGGAGCGAGGGGGCAATAGTTATTGTTAATCTCATCTCTCCTCACCGCCCCCTGCAGGTGGTCGGCCCAACCGCCCGCAACGTATTTCTGCTTTCGGTGCCCTTTTGGGCGCCGATATCATGACAGGAAGCGTCACCCGTACCATTACATACGGCCCAAAGAATCCGGGATTCTCAGCCCTCCTCTCGTTCATCTTCGCCGGACTCGGCCAGACGTATAACGGGCAGTTATCACGCGGTTTTCTCGTCCTTGCCGGAACACTGCTCGGAATTCTCGGTTTTGCCCCGGCTGGGGCTGCCATCTGGCTCTACGGTGCCTGCGACGCTTACATCACCGCACGGAAGATGAACGAAGGAAAGGTCCCCTACCGCGAAAGCAGCATCATTGCCGTCGTCCTCTTCGCCGCGATCTGGGTAGCCGGGCTTCTTCTCCTCTCTGCCGCCCCGGGGTAAGTATCATGGCGGTGACCCGGTCACCGCCCCGCTTCCTTCCGCTTCGCCCAGTAGGCCTCCGCCTCCCTCTCCATCTTCTCGAGCCGGTCGTAGTAGTCCGGGAACTCGTTTAGGTGCGCAAGTGCAATCTTTGCCGTCAGAAGAAGGTCGTCATCGGTGACGTTCGTCGCCGGATCATGGAGGCCGTGCTCAAGTTCCACGACCATCCCGCGTCGGAACTGGTCGACGTCGAACTCCTTCCATGTGATCCCGAGCTGCTCGCCCATCGCCTTTGCCTCGTCGGCGGTCACATCTCTTCGTGCCATATCCGTACCCTCATCGAACAGGATGGGGCCTTGAGGTCATGAGTCTGTCGGAGCTGGCGCTCCGGTGCGGGGCGGTGACGGTTCCCCGCCGGCTGTAGCCCCGGTCTCTCTTCCGGCTTTCACTCATGCTATTCGCCTCCAGCATCCACAACTCTTATCCATCCTCACCCCTCTACTCCTCCCCCATGCAGCGCCAGGCCGTCGAGTCTACCAACATCAAATCGGTCGGATACGACCCGGAAGACGAAGTTCTGGAGGTCGAGTTCCACAGCGGCGGGGTCTACCACTACGTCGGGGTGCCGGCCGAGGTCTATGAAGGGCTTCTCAATGCCCGGTCGAAGGGCCGGTACTTCGGGGACTTCATCCGGCTGCGCTATCCTTACGAGAAGGTTCGGTGATGGCAGGTCCCCCGTCGGCGGCACCCCGCCGCAACCGCTATCATCTTCGCCTGCCACAGACGCTCCCATGCCACAAGAGTCAGGTGTACGGTCTTTCGGCTACGACCCGACGACGAAGGCGCTTCTTGTCAACTGCGAGAACGGGAACTCTTACCGCTACGCCGGCGTGCCGAAAGAGGTCTATGACGATCTTCGCACGGCGGCATCAAAGGAACAGTTCATCCGCGAGTCCATAGAGGGCCGGTATCCCCGGGAGAAGTATCCCTGCATGGCGGTGGGGGAGGACGTCTGACCCCTGCTCACTCCTGCTCCGTTCGGAACTCCCTGAATGCCGAAAGGCTGCGCTGGCCTTCGGGGGTTTCCCTGAGGAACTTGAGGAAGAGCCGGAGCTGGTCCAGGGTCTCGGGGCTCAC
>NZ_LFRO01000022.1:0-2199 GCF_001512385.1 Methanoculleus sp. DTU007
CCCCTGTCCCCTCCCCCCTAAATGCGATGCCCAGTGGGAATCCGTGCCGGGTGGAGCCACGGGGTATCAACACGTTTCAAGTTGTCCTGAAAAGATGGTGGGTTTTGGAGGAGCGAGAGTCCGAAGGACCGGATCTTGAGAAACTCGAAGAGTTTCGAGGTGCGGCGATTCGTAGGATCAGAGAGTGAAAAATTCGAAGAATTTCGAAAGGTTTCCCACCCTACGCCCCGCTACACCCCACAATCCTCTCCGGATGCGTATAGACCGCCATCTCCGGTGTCCTGGCAGAACCGACGATGCATAGGCCCGTCTCGTCTGCGATCTCGACGGCAAGCGCGGTCGGCGTGCCGGTGGAGACGAGCACCGGGATGCCGGCAACCAGGCACTTCCTGACCATCTCGGAGGTGATCGCCCCGGTGCTGGCGGCGACCATCCGGGAGAAGTCGAGTTTGTCCTGGAGTCCCCGGCCGATGACCCGGTCGAGTGCGTTGTGGCGGTCGAGATCTTCGAAGCGGGCGACGAGCCGGCCGTCCAGGGCGAGCAAAACCGCATCGAGCGGGTCGGGCGCCGAAAGGGCAGCGACGGCGGCCTCGATCTCGGGGATGGAGACCGCGAGATCGGAGTCGATTGTGGGCAGTTTCTGGGTGTCGATGTAGGAGACAGCCCCTCCGCACCCGGAGAGGATGGTCTTCTTTACGGTGCCCCTTCGGAAGGGATTCTTTGTGAGGACACTGATCCTATTCTCCTCGATCCTGACCGACTCGATCTCATCGGGGCTTTTGATGATCTCTTCGGTATAGAGGTAGCCAGTGATGAAGTCCTGAAACCCACCGGGGCTCAAGATCACGGTTGTCAGGTGGCGGCCATTGACGAAGATCGCAACCGGCGTCTCCTCGGCGGCATCACGGGCGATCTCTCCACCACCGATACGGATACAGGCAATTCTCTTGAACATGCTTCCTCACATCGTATTGACGCATTCCCGGAGAGCACCGGGCACTGCCCGGTGTGGGGCCGGTCATCCCATAAGAGATCTGCGGGGGTGAACTATATCCTGCCGGTCCCTTGATCGCGTTTGATATGGTGCGTCGTAAACTCTTACCGAGATTACGGAGAACGCTCTGCCCAACACCACCTCTCTATGTCACGAACGGCAATGAGGGACAGACGAACCTCATAGGTATTGCAGCAGTTCGGCCATCCGATCCCGCTTACCTCATTTATTCTCATGAGTCGAAAAACGGTATAAAAGAGGTTTTACCGGCTACCCCGGGGCGGGAGAGGATCGGGGAATCCGTCCGTCCCCGGGTATTGCCCAGGCAAATTCTTTTGTGCCCCGGCACGGGCACTTTCAGATTTTTATAGAACTCAAGATGCTCTTCGACGATCGATCACACACCCGATTGGACCCTCCCCGGGTCCGGTCAGGCTCCGGGCGCGAGCCCATCACAGCCTGCCGTGGCAAGGGGATTACTTGAATATGTCGAAGATCTGGTCGTCGCCGGTTGCAGTGAGCCGATCCCGCTCCGCCCGCTCCTCAACGAGCGCAAGCACTGGAAGATCCATGTTCACACCCGGGACGTGGCCGAACATCTTCTCCATCTCGGTCTGCAGGGCGTGCATATAGAGGGAGTTCGCGATCTCCATCGGGCAGTTCTCCTCACACTGGCCGCAGTTGACACATGAGTCAGCCACGTGAGCGTAGCGGATCAGGTGGAACATGAACGGCACGGGGAGAACGCCGGGCGCTACCAGGTAGGGCTTCTTCGTGCTGCACTCGACGCAGTAGCAGATCGGGCAGTTCTCGATGCAGGCGTAGCACTTGGTGCACCGGCTCGAGTCCTCCATGATCTTCTGGAGGCGCTCCTTGCCTTCCCCGAGGCTCTCGAAGTAGCGCGCCCGCCACTTGTCGCCGAGTTTGAGCATCGCGTTCTCGACCTTGCCGCGGATCTCGATACCCTTCGGGTTCGCGGGCTCGGTGGCGATCGCTCCTGCCTTCACGGCTGCATCGAGGAGGTTTGCCCCCTTCTCCGAGCAGACCTCGACAAAGGTCGCCTTGCCGGCCTTATCCCCGATGACACCCCAGTTTCCGCAGGCAAGATCGGCCTGGCGGGGGATCTTCATCTTGCAGCGGCGGCAGTTGCTGCGGCGGCCGTAGCCTTCTTCCTCGAGTTCGTCGATCGAGATGCCCTTGTGCTG
>NZ_LFRO01000105.1:0-16481 GCF_001512385.1 Methanoculleus sp. DTU007
TGATTGCACCGACGTAGGACTCGTAGAGGTCGGCACCCATGCCGGCGACGTCGCCGACGTTGTCACCGACGTTGTCGGCGATGACGGCGGGGTTGCGGGGGTCGTCCTCCGGGATGCCCGCCTCGACCTTCCCGACGAGGTCGGCACCGACGTCCGCGGCCTTGGTGAAGATACCGCCGCCGACTCGGGCGAAGAGGGCGATCGAACTCGCACCGAGACCGAACCCGGTCACGACGGTCAGGACTTCAGCCTGGGAAAGCGTCGTTACGGTGCTGATGACCAGATACGCGATCGAGAGCCCGAGAAGCCCGAGCCCGACGACCGCCATGCCCATGACCGAGCCGCTCGAGAACGAGACACGGAACGCATCCGCGATCCCGCGCCGTGCGGCGTTCGTTGTCCGGACGTTTGCAGCGGTCGCGGTGTACATGCCGATGTAGCCGGCAGTCGCCGAGAGCGCCGCGCCGAGCACGAAACAGGCCGCGGTAAGGGGATCAATCGCGACCGCAAGGACGATGGCAAGCACGACGACGAATACTGCAATAGCACGGTACTGTCTGTTCAGATAGACCATTGCCCCCGTGTGAATGGCGGCAGCGATCTTCTGCATCAGATCGGTACCCATGCCCTCCCGCTTGATACTCATGTACGAGTACCCTGCAAACAGGAGAGCAAGGACGGCACCCACGGGTGCCAGGTATACCAGATCCATCTCTTTGCATTCCTCCAATTGGGTACACTGTACAAGGGATTCCACACTTTTAAATATGTGTAAACCGTGATGGTCAAAACGGGTGGGGATTTAAGAAAAATCCAGAACTTCCGGCTGGAGCGTCTGGAGATCGATGACGAACGCCCGCGCAGGCGTGGGGTGAATATTCATCTGTTTCTGGAACGACGTCTGGGACTGCCAGGTTCCGGCGTTCACCCCGAGGACGCCGCGGTAGCGGGTGACGCCGCAGATGTGGACGTGGCCCGTGAGGAGGATCTCAGGAAGGGGGTTGATGACGAGCCGGTCGGTCTTCATCGCGGCGATCGGCGTCCGCATCCCGTATGAGGGGGCAAGCAGCCGGCGTTTCAGCATCTCGTCCATGATCTCCCCGGGCCGCTCGTAACTTGCCCCCGGAATCAGCCCGATCATGTCGTCGAACGATCGGCCGTGATACATCAGAACCCTGACACCCTGGAGGTTCAAGAGGCAGGGGTTCTCGACGAGGGTGCAGTTTGACGGAAACTTCGCGGTGAACTCCGGCGGAATGGCCGGCTGCGGTTCGGCCATCCTGACGACGTCGTGGTTCCCCGGAGCGGCGACGATCCGGATCCGTGAGGGGAGATCGCGGAGCATCTCGCCGAAACGGTCGTACTGCTCGTAGATGTTCTTGATCGTCAGTTCCTGGTCCTGGCCGGGATAGATGCCGATACCGTCGACAAGGTCGCCGGCGATCAGGAGGTAGCCGACATCCGAGTCCTGGAGCCAGTCGGCGAACCGGTTCCACGCGTCGTCGAGGAAGGTATCGCTTCCCACATGGACATCGGATATGAGGACCGCTTTCCCCGGCCGGTCGCTCTTGAACGGGGCGTGATTGATGGGAATGTCGGGGCGGAAGAGCTGCTCAGCAAAGAAGAGCCCGCCGTCGCCTGAGAGTTTTCCCTTGACCCCGAGGACCTCGTCGGGGAGGATCCGCTCCGCCTCCACAAACGTCTCCTCCCGCCCTTTGTTGAAGAGGACCTGAATCGCTCCTGTGGGATCCTCCAACTCGACGAGCCGGTGCCCCTTCCCGGTCGTCCGGACATCGGCCACCATCCCGATGATGTTGCACTCTTCGTCACGGTAGCAGTGGGGAGACTTTAACAGCGCCTCGATCGGCATCGCGGTCATCCGGCTCCGGAGCATTGAGGAGAGGGTGTTGTAGCGGTCGCGGAAGTAGTGGACGGCGTCCTCGTGGCCGCTGACGCTTCCCGTGGTCCCGGCGCTCCCGACGATCACCTCGAGTTCCGGGTCGACGAGGAACCGGGTCCCATCCCGGACCTTCTTTAAGCCCGGGATATGCTCCGGCATGATGACAAGGGTGTCGTCGGGGACCGCCGCCGCGATCCGGTCGATCAGCGTCGGATCGTTCTGCTCGCGAATGTACTGCACGACCTCCGGGTGAGCCTGGTGCTTCAGCTCAAGGAACCGGCGTACGATCTCAGCGTTGGCGAGCATGGACTCATGTTATTCTCCCCCGGGCAATATTGGTTTATCTTTTTCTCGGGCATGGCCACCCCGGAGAATCTATGTATATGAAGGGATAGCATTCTTTCTAGAACAAATGTCGAATACCACCTGGCTGCAGCGTGCAGCATCGGCCGTGCGAGCGTTCCGGGAGAGCGATCACCCGGCCGTCTCTCTCGCCCGGGACGTACTCTGGGTCGTCGCGGTCGTGGGGGGCATCGCCCTCGCCCTCTACCTCTTCGCCGGCACCTGGCCGGCGGTGGTCACGATCGAGTCCGAGAGCATGGTCCCGAACATGAACGTCGGCGACCTGGTCCTCGTCGTCGACGAGGACCGGTTCGGTCCCCTGACGACCTGGGCCGAGGGGCAACTGACCGGGTATACGTCCTTTGGGAACTACGGCGACGTGATCATCTACCGGCCGAACGGTGTCGACTCCGTCCACCCGATCATCCACCGCGCGATGACCTACGTCGATACCGAAGCCGTAAAGAACTCAGAGCTCGGGGCGTACTACGCCGACCCGCACGGCGGCTACATCACCAAGGGGGACAACAACCCCTACATCGACCAGGTGAACCTCCGAATCGAGGGCGTCGGGGTTGTTGAGCCGGTCAAAAAGGAGTGGATTGTCGGCAAAGCCCTCATCGCGGTGCCGCTCGTCGGCTACCTCCCCCTGCACCTTGCCGAATTCGCCATCATCATCATCGTCATCATCATCATCCACGACTTCGTTCTTGCACGCCGAAAAAAAGAGTGATAATCCAGTACAGGAGACCTACTTACGATGCCGCACTCACTGCATGACCTGCTCGACGACGTGCTCGCCGGCCACCGGCTCACGGAAGAAGAGGCCGTCCGCCTCTTCTCGACCCGTGACCGTGACGTTCTTGCCATCGCCGCCGCCGCGGACGAACTCCGCGAGGAGAAGGTCGGCGATCGCGTCACCTACGTCCGTAACCAGAACATCCACGTCACCAACGTCTGCAAGAACCTCTGCGGATTCTGCGGCTTTGGGAGACGGGTAGACGATCCCGAGGCCTTCTGCGACGATATCGCAACCGTGCAGGAGAAGGCGAGAATTGCTGTGAGCCGGGACGTCACCGAGATCTGTCTCCTCTCAGGGGTTCATCCCGACTACACGCTCGACTCCTACGTCGACCTCATCTCCTGCGTCCGGGAGGTCGCGCCCGGCGTGGACATCCATACGGCAAGCCCCGACGAGATCGCCTGGGCCTCGGAGCGGAGCGGGGTATCGACCGTCGAGGTCATCGAGCGGTTCCGCGAGGCAGGCCTTGGAACCCTCCAGGGGACGGCGGCCGAGATCCTGGTCGACGACGTCCGACAGGTCATCTGCCCGAATAAGTGCGACACGCAAACCTGGGTCCGGATCATCAAAGAGGCGCACAGGATGGGCATCCGCTCGACGGCGACGATCATGTACGGGTCCTGCGAGAGCGAGGCGGACCGCGCCCGGCACCTCGCAATCCTCCGCGATATCCAGGACGAGACCGGCGGGTTCACCGAGTTCGTACCCCTCTCGTTCATCTATCAAAAGACCCCGCTCTACCGGGCGGGGCGGGCCCCGCCCGGCGCAACCGGACGGGAGGATATCCTGATGGTCGCGGTCGCCCGGCTCTTCCTCGACAACTTCGACCATATCCAGGTTTCATGGGGGAAGGTGGGGACGAAGATGGCCGAGATGGCCCTCCTTGCCGGCGCCGACGATCTTGGAGGGACGATGTTCTGCGACGACGTCTCGGTCGACGCCGGCGGCGAGGGGGCCGACTACCTGGACCCGGCCGATATGCAGCGGCTCGCCGAGGACATCGGGCGGACGCTCCGGCAGCGGACGACGACCTACGAGCTCGTGTAGACCGATCTCACATCCTGTTTAAGGCCTCCCGGCCGGACATCCCGATCTCGACGCGGCGCTGCACAGCCGGGAGGTTTGCCGCCTTCACCTCGGCGTCCATCAGGGAGTCCAGGTTCTCAAGGGTCGACTCCTCCGAGACCCCGACGATCGCCGCAGGGACGCCGGCGTTCGCCAGCGCCTCGATATCGAACCCGGCGGTCCCGATCATCCCTTCGTCGGTCACCCAGGCCATCAGGCTGGTGTTCCCGACCGGGATGACGTAGCCGTATGCGTCCTTGTAGCTGAGCCTTGTGCGTTGATGGCAGAGGATCTGTTCTTGGGCCATGGCTGGCGGGATACTCACGAGGGATAATAAGTCTTGTGCCCGCTCCCGCGCGCCCGAAAATTCTTCCCCTCAAACGTCTCAGGGAGATTATCCTAGAGTATGACGACGCTTCGACTGTTACTTCGCGATCTGCTCGCCGGTCACCGGCTCACGGAAGAGGAGGCCGTTCGCCTCTTCTCGGTGAGGGGGCGGGACGTCTGGAAGATCGCCGCTGCCGCGGATGAACTCCGTGAGGAGAAGGTCGGCGATCGCGTCACCTATGTCCGAAACCAGAACATCAACGTCACCAACCTCTGCGTGAACGCCTGCGGGTTCTGCGGATTTTCGCGTAAGCCCGGTGACCCCGACGTCTTCTGCTACGACGAAGCCACCATCCGGGAGAAGGCCCGGGCCGCACGAGACCGCTCGGTAACCGAGATCTGCACGGTCAGCGGCCTCCATCCAGAATTTGACGCTCGCTCCTACGTCAATATCTACTCCTGGATCCGGGACGAGGCGCCCACGGTTCACATCCACGCAAGCAACCCGATGGAGGTGGCGTATGCCGCAAGAAAGAGCGGCATCTCCACCCGGGAGGTGCTCGGGATGATGAAGAGCGCGGGGCTCTCGACCCTCTGCGGGACAGCGGCCGAGATCCTGGTCGACGACGTCCGGCGGGTCATCTGCCCGGAGAAGATCGATACGGAAACCTGGGTCCGGATCATCAAAGAGGCGCACGGGATGGGCATCCCCTCGACGGCGACGATCATGTACGGAGCCTATGAGGGCGTAGCGGACTGGGTGCGGCACCTTGCGATCCTCCGCGATATCCAGGACGAGACCGGCGGGTTCACCGAGTTTGTGCCCCTCTCCTTCGTCCACCCGAACACCCCGCTCTACCGGGCGGGGCATGCCAGGGCCGGGGCGACCGGGCGGGAGGATATCCTGATGGTCGCGATAGCCCGGCTATTCCTCGACAACATCGACCACATCCAGGTCTCGTGGGTGAAGACGGGGACGAAGATGGCCGAGATGGCCCTCCTTGCCGGCGCCGACGACCTCGGGGGGACGCTCTATGAGGAGAGCATCTCCCGGGAGGCAGGGGCCCGGGGGACGAGTTACCTCGATCCGATCGAGATGCGCAGGATCGCCGAGGACCTCGGGAGGACGCTTAGGCAGCGGACGACACTCTACGCCCTCCTCCCGGAGTGATGCCGTTGGCGGGGCGGACCCGATCGGCCTGCCGCCAAACATCCCGGAAAATTATAAATGATAATGGGATAAATCGCGGCCCCTCAACGCCGGCTGAAAGCCGGCGATTGGGAGGAGGCCAGGATGGTAAACGGTCTTGTGGGCCTTGCAATCCTCTTCTTTGTACTGGCGCTTGTCTTTGCTCTGCTAGGAGCACGGGGGGTTGCGGGGATATCGATGTCGATAGCGAAGTGGCTGGTCATCATCTTCATCGTTCTTGCGATCATATCGCTGCTGCTCTGAGGGGAGACACACTCAGTCCTCCGGCCGGAGGTACCTGACGATTGCATTCGCAACAGCTGAAGCCTTCTTCATCGCCCACTTGTCCTTCTGGACGTCCCCCGGATTATACCCCCTGCCGCAGACATAGCCGAGGTACGAGAACCCGTGGGTGTTCAGGAAACCCTCGAGAGTCTCGAGGGACCGCTCACAGCCCCGGTCGGCGCAGACGGTGACGGCGACCCCTCCGCGACCGGAAAGCCGTCTGTCGTGGTAGAGTGAGTAGGTCCGATCGATGAGGTTCTTTGTCTGGCCGTTGATGTCGTAGTAGTAGGTCGGGGCGCCGATGACGAGCACCTCGCAGTCGATCATCTTCTGCGCGACGGCTCCCCAGTCGTCGTCCTCCAGCACGCACCACTTTGCATCCTTGCAGGCCTCGCAGCCGGTGCAGGGCTGGATATCCATATCGGCAAGCGTCAGGTACTCGGTCTCGATGCCTGCCTCCCGCACCCGGTCGAGGATGGCAGCAACGAGCATCGCGGTGTTGCCGTTCCTGCGCATGCTTCCGGAGATACCAAGAACGTTCATACCCTGTCCTCGCCCCTCTCGTTTTTGATTCTTGCGATCCGGGCATCAAGATCAAGACCGCGGAAGGCCGCAAGGATCTCCTCGACCGGGTCGCCGGGGCGGTAGAAGAGGTGCGAAGGGCAGGCGCAGTCGCTGCAGCCAAAGTCCGGGACGTAAGCTCCGGCAAGAGCACGGGCGAGATCGCACTCACAGTCCCGGTCTGTCGCGGCAGTGACAAGGGCGGCGGGGGCAAAGTGAGGATCGAGGAGGAGGTAGTCGATGTGCCATCGGGGAGGGCGGTCGCGCCTTTCGGCAAGCCGCAGGTGCCGGTCTGCCCGGGCAAGCCCGCCGCTTCCCCGGGCGGAGCCGACGTAGATGTGCCGGCCGCGGGCAAACTCCCTCTCCCCGAGGGCGCCGATGCGGACTCTGCAGGAGGGGTTCTCGAGGACGAGGGCGTAGACTCCCTTATCCATAATACTTGAGCGCCTCCCGGGCGGCCGCGATATGCCTCCCGCCGCCGCACTCGACCGGCTCCCCGTGGCCGGGGTAGAGCCCCTCGACCTCGAGCCCCACCAGGCGCTCGATGGATGCCGCAAGGGCTGTGCGGTCGCCGTCGGGGAAGTCGTAGCGCCCGAAGGACCCCCCGGTGAAGACGGTGTCTCCCGAGAAGAGCACCTTCGCCCGCTCGTCGTAGAGGCAGATCCCGCCCGGCGTGTGCCCGGGGGTGTGGATGACGCGAAGGCTCCCTACCCGGTCGCCGTCGGCAAGGAGGGTGTCGGGGGCGACCCCGGGAGACCGGGCCCCAAAGTGCATCGCAAGGCTTCGTCTGTCGTCGACCAGGCCCACGGCGTCCGCTTCGTGGATACAGATTGCGGCGTCGTTGCAGAGCCGCGCGATCTCTTTGACGTACGCAATATGGTCGTAGTGGGCGTGGGTGAGGACGATCGAGGTAATCTCCCCGGCATACGGCTCCACCGCCATCGGGAGAACACCCGCGTCGACGAGGACGTTTTCGTAAACGAACGAGTTTGCGTAGATTGTGCCGCTCGGGATCCACCGCACGTGCATGCAGTCTAATATGGCCTCCGGACAAATGGTTCTTATGCACACCCTTGTTCAAGCGTGCCTGCGCGGGGTTCCCCCGGAGGTGGAGGCGATCGCCCGGGAGGAGGGACTAACCTCCCATGCCGCCGCACGGGCCGTCGCCCGCGGACGAATCGTCATCCCGGCAAACCCTGCACGGCCGCACCGGATCTGCGCCATCGGTGAAGGCTGCAGGGTGCGGGTCAACGTGAATATCGGGACGTCAGGCGCCCGGTGCGATGAGGATCTCGAGGTCGAGAAGGCGAAGGCGGCCCTCCGGGAGGGGGCCGACACGCTGATGGACCTCTCGACCGGGGGCGATCTTGCCCGGATACGGCGCCGGATCCTCGAACTCGATGTACCCGTCGGGACCGTCCCGATCTACGAGGCGGTCCGGCGGGCGGGGAGCGCCGCGGATGTCGATGCCGACCTGCTCTTCTCCGTTATCCGTGAGCACTGCAAGCAGGGCGTGGACTTCCTGACGCTGCACTGCGGTGTGAACCGAGAGGCGCTCGAGTCGCTCCGGGCCGATCCCCGGACGATGGGCGTCGTCTCGCGCGGCGGGGCCTTCCACGTCGCGATGATGGCTGCGACCGGTGAGGAGAATCCGCTCTATGCCGAGTATGATTACCTGCTTGAGATCCTGGCCGAGCACGATGTGGTCGCGAGCCTCGGCGACGGGATGCGCCCGGGTGCGCTCGTGGACGCGGGGAGGCTGGCAAAGACGACCGAGTATCTCGCGCTCGGCCACCTCGCCAAACGGGCGCTCGCCGCCGGGGTGCAGCGGATGATCGAGGGACCGGGGCATATCCCGGCCGACCAGATCGGCTACAACGTCCGGACGATCAAGGAACTGACCGACGGCGCCCCGCTCTACCTGCTCGGGCCGCTCGTCACCGACGTGGCGCCGGGTTACGACCACGTCGTGGGGGCGATCGGCGGGGTGATCGCCGCGATGAACGGCGCGGACTTCCTCTGCATGGTCTCGCCGGCCGAGCACCTGGCGCTGCCGGATGTCCGCGACATCGTCGAGGGGACGCGGGTCGCAAAGGTTGCGGCACACATAGGAAGCCTCTCTCGCGGTGCAGGACAGACGAAGAACCGCGAGATCCGGATGGCGGAGGCCCGTCGGTCGCTCGACTGGGAGAAGCAGTTCGAGGCGGCGCTCATACCCGATGAGGCCCGGCGCATCCATGAGCGGGACGGAGTTATTGAGACCTGCTCGATGTGCGGCGATCTCTGCGCCATCAAGATGGTGCGCGAGATCCTCCCGGTGCCCGAGGAGCGGATGGAACCGTAGAAGGAGCCTCCGGCCCTCTCACCTTGCTTGGGCGGTCGGCCTCACGACCATCGACGTAGCGGTCCCGAACGTCTTCATCGGCGTTCTGATCGGTGCGATGCTTCCCTTCCTCTTCTGCTCCGTCACGATGACGGCGGTCAGCAAGGCGGCATACAGCATCGTCCACGAGGTCCGCCGCCAGTTCAAGGAGATTAAGGGCCTCATGGAGGGAACGGCCGACCCCGACTACAACTCCTGTATCGCCATCTCCACGAGCGCAGCACTGCGTGAGATGATCTTCCCCGGTGTCCTCGCCGTCGTCGCGCCGCTCGCCGTCGGGCTCGTCCTCGGTACGGAAGCCCTCGGCGGTCTGCTCGTCGGTTCGCTTGCGTCCGGGTTCCTCCTTGCCGTCACGATGGCGAACGCCGGCGGAGCCTGGGACAACGCGAAGAAGTACATCGAGCAGGGCCACCTCGGTGGAAAGGGCTCGGATGCCCACAAGGCAGCGGTCGTCGGTGACACCGTGGGCGACCCCTTCAAGGACACGTCAGGACCTTCCCTGAACATCCTCCTGAAGCTGATGTCCATGGTATCGCTGGTCTTTGCGCCGCTGCTCCTGGTCGTCTGAACTCATCCTTTTTTCCGGTAAGCCCCTACCCTCGATGGCATCCGGGCAGGCGCGTTGTGCTGCTGTATTACGTTTACAGGGCTGTATATTGTATTTACGGGGGTAAAGGCCGCGGTTTGAGAACCAGATCCGCCCACTTTATAAAGTACATTTGCGTAAAAGTAAATAATTATGAGTTATCCCATCAATGTTCTCACCGTCGGTATCTTCGGCGGCACCGCCCTCCTGGCGTTGAAGAGTGGAGTCGGGTGCGGGCTCTCAGGGCTGCAAAAGCGTGAGGTGCTCTGTTTTGCAGGCGTGTACGCGCTTGCAGCGCTCGTCATAGGAGCGGTCGTAGATAGCGTTCCACTCGCCATTACGGAGCAGGTTGTCGGCCTTGGCCTTGTTATGCACCTCATCATCGCTCTCGCGCTCATCTATTTCGGAATCAAGACAAAGAAGAGATGGTTATCCGATCGAAAGGACATATCACGCCGGACATTTCTCCTGATGGCGCTCCCCTGTCCTGCATGCCTTGCAGCAACGTTCCTTGCGTGCCTCTTCTTCACCGAAACTACCGGGATGAACGGTATTGTGGCAGGTGCCGTCGCCGGGGGAGTATTCTTTGCAGGAATCGTTGGAGGGGGAGCAGGCACGAGCTGGATCACAACAAGAACCGGCACGAAAAACCCCTCCACCCTTGGTAACGCCATGCTGTTCCTCGGCCTCTTCTACCTGCTCTGCCTCCTCCTCGTCCCGGCTTACCTGCAGGCGCAGGATGCACCGGTATTCAACGTCGCAACGAACTCGAGCGGCATGCCCCTTGCACTTGCCCTGATGGGAACCCTGATCCTGCTCGGGGCACTCGCCGACAGGATCCGGCATGCGATAACACACCCGGGAGGAAGATGATGGACCTTTCTGCACTGGTTATGGAAACTATGTTCACCGTCTCCGGGGCGCTGCTTTATCCTGTGATCATTCTGCTCCTTATCTTCGTTGTCTGGGCGCTGGCGGCCATCGGCCAGTTCATATCCGAGTATTCGGGGAGAACGCGCGACCCTCGGCGGCTCAGGAACGGGTGTCTGCAGACGCGGGCGCTTATCGAGGCGCGATCCTACAGTGAGGCTGCAGAGACACTGGCGGCGGCGGGATCAAATCCGCTCCTCGAATCGTTCATCGGCGACCTTACAGCGTTCCTCGGTGACGATCGGTTCTTGATCGAATCGGAGAAACTCCTCCAGGACTACGAACTACGTATCGCCGCTGAGCTGGAACGACTCAAGATCCTGGTGCGGACTGCCCCCATGCTCGGGCTCATGGGAACGCTGATACCCCTCGGCCCCGCACTGATGGGTCTTTCGGCAGGAAACGTCGAGACACTGGCATCAAATCTGGTCGTCGCGTTCAGCACAACAGTGCTCGGGTTGTTTGCCGGGGGCATCGCCTACGCCATCATGCTGACAAAACGCCGGTGGTATCTGCAGGACCTAAGCGACATGGAATACGTGGCGAGGATGGTCGCATGAGAAGACGCCGCATCATCCTTGACGACGATGACGAAGACCCTCTCTCCGGCGTCGCCAACCTCTTTGACGTCGCCATGGTCTTTGCCGTCGCTCTCCTGGTCATGCTCGTCGTCTCCTACAACGTCCCCGAGCTCCTTGATGACGAATCTGATCTCACGGTGGTGAAAAACCCGGGACAGCCGAACATGCAGATCATCATCAAGGAGGGCAAGACGCTCAAAGTGCTGAACATGACCGAGGAACTTGCCGGCGGCCAGGGCAGCCGCATGGGCACGGCGTACCGCCTTGAGAGCGGCGAGATTATCTACGTTCCCGACGATGGGGACGAGGATAACTAACTCTTTTGTCCAAAAACCGGCCTCTCCCGCCGCCCCGATACGTAACGTATATTAGCAATCAAGCGTACTTGATCTACCTAAATAAAAGTTTAGTAAACGCCCGGCAGTAGAGAGTGCCGCCGGGAGGAAAAGAGGCCGGATTATGAGAGTTAAACGAAAAAGTCATTTATACAGTCTGTGTGCACTGATCACGATCGCCCTCCTCCTGATCGTACCCGTGGCAGGTGAAGACGCCGCGGACCCGGAGGAGAGCGGGTCGGCCCTGAACGTAACGGGCGGGATTGACACCCCGGACCCAGACCCGGTTGAGACCATACCTGCGCCGCAGGCAACAGGGACGGAAGAGGAGAAAGAAGGACCACAACTGGAACCCTCCGACGCCGGGAACGCCACGCAGACCCCGGTCCCGACAACAACCGCCGGCAACACATTCCCACTAGAAGAAGACACCGTAACCTGCTCCGGTGAAGAGAATGCGACCGGGGAGATGCCAGGAGGTGTCGCGGAGAACAGGTTCGCAATCGTCACGAACGACAGCCAGAGGCGGACTGCGCTCGCCGGCGTAACCGGGAGCGTCCCGTTAAACGTCTCCCTCTTCTCCGGAGAAGAGGCACTGCTGCACGACTTCTCCGAAGACCTCTTCATCTTCGCTGCTTCCATCGGCAACGATACCGTTGCGCACATCAACAGCACGCTGAACCCGAACGCCACGGCAATTACCTGCCATCTCCCCGAAGGCGTGGCCTTCGGCACCCCTGCGGATGGAGTTCTTCTGCAATACTGGCTCTACGGCGGCGAAGCGAACCTCGAACAACTCCTCCTGGCCCTGGACAATCAGTTCTACGGGGCCGGCCACGATCTCGCAGACCCCGTTCCGCCGCCCGGCAGACCGAGAATCGCGTGCGTCTTCTCCCGCACATCCGAGGTCGCGAGCATGACATCGGTTTCCGGTAATTCTACAATCCAGTCGATGATGGACATCTCCGTATACCTTGGCAGATCGAACGAAGATCTCTCCTTCAATCTCGACGGAAACGACGTCATCCTGCTCTCAAACCTGGACGCACCGGTCGTCGAGGCCATCAGAGATACCGTAGAGGACGCACGGGATAACGGGAGCGTCGTCATCGCCTGCGGGCCGCTCGTAGAGAGTTACAACCTGCACACCGTCGACCCGTCCGATCCGGCCGTTGCCGAGATCGCCGCCTACCTCGAATACCCGTCCGATACCAACTTCGAGAACCTGGCACGCTACATAGGAGTCACGTACTGTAACATTACGACAGACGTGGCGCCTCCCCAGGAGCGGCCGGTCTACGGCATCTATCACCCCGACGCCCCCAATATCTTCGCAACGTCGGCAGAGTACCTGGACTGGTACAGCGCTTCCGGCAGATACGACGCAACGCGTCCGACCGTCGGCATCATCACCGGCGAGTACAAGTATATGGACCGGGACGGCCCCATGATCGACGCTCTGGTTCGTTCATTTGAAGAGAAGGACGTCAACGTTATCGTGGCCACCTACCACTACAAGGACCCGGTACGAATCGGCTACTTCCTGGACAACAACGGAGCGGTGCTCATCGATACCGCCGTGCTCATCTCGAAGGGTTCCCGGCTCGACTACTCCGACCCCGAGAGAGGAGTCGAGAACCTGCAATATCTCAACGTCCCGGTGCTTAACGCCGTCAGGCTCTTTTACGACGTCAACGAAACGACCTGGAGAGAGAGCCCCCACGGTGTCGGGCCGGAGCAGGCATACCAGCTGGTTATGGCAGAACTCGACGGCGTCATCGAACCCATCGTCGTCGCGGGCACGGAGCCCGATCCCGTCACGGCCGAACTCTACTACAAGCCGTTCGACGACCAGGTTGCGTGGCTGACGGAGCGCACCCTCGGTTGGGTGAACCTGCACCGAACCGCCAATGCGGAGAAGAAGATCGTCATCCCGTATTACAGCGCCGAAGGAGGGCGGGCGACCGTGGGCGCCGACATCGACTATTACCTCAACGCGCAGGCAAGCCTTGCCAGCCTGCTCGGGGCGATGCAGGACCGGGGATACGACCTCGGCACCGGCCAGCTGCCCGATGCGGACGAACTTGCCGACCTGATGGCGACGCAGGGCTACAATATCGGAACCTGGGCACAGGAAGAACTGGATAGCCGCGTCGAGGCCGGCAACGTGATCCTGATCCCGGAAAGCCAGTACCTCGCATGGTTCAACGAACTGCCCGCTACAAAACGCCAGGAGATGATCGATATCTGGGGCGAACCCCCCGGCGAGATCATGGTATACGAAGACGGAGGAGTGCGTTCCCTGGTCATCCCGACGATCCAGTTCGGCAACGTCCTGCTCGTGCCGGACCCGATGTGGGGCTGGAACCAGGATACCGACGTGATGTATCACGACGGGTCGATTCCCCCGACACACCAGTGTCTGGCCTTCTACTACTACATGGACCGAGTATACGGGGCCGACGCCATCTTCTCCATCTTCAGCAGCATCGAGATGATGCCCGGAAAAGAATCAGGGCTTGCCGCAGACGATTGGGGGGCTCTTTTGATGGGCGACATGCCGCACGTCCACGTGCTTCCGATGGATGCGGAAGGGATCTTCGATCGGCGCCGTGCAAACATGGCGATTGTCGACTTCCTGACCCCGACCATCGTTCCGTCGGGCCTTTACGGCCCGCTCGCCGACCTTGACGAAACCATCACCAATTACCGGACGGTCGTTGACGAGGCCGTAAAGGCCGAGTACCGGTCCGAGATCATCGCCACTGTCGAGGAACTCGATCTCGATACGGATCTCGGTGCCGACCTGGCGGCTCTGGAAGGCAATGTTGCCGCATTTGATGTCTTTGTCGACGATCTGGACGAATACCTGCTGGAACTGAAGACCACGTTCATGCCCTACGGTTCGCACACGCTCGGCGAGGTGCCGGCAGGCGAACAGCTCGTCGCCATGATAGACGGCATGCTGGGCGCCCCGTTCGCCGATCACGTCGCTGCGGCCGGCGGCAGCGAAGAGAACCGCCTGGAACTCCTCGCCGAAGTGGTCATCAACGGCGCATCTCCGGCGGACGCGCAGGTAACGTTCCTGGGCGCCGCGCATGCGGACGTCACCGCCGACCTCAACCGGGCACTGGACTACAGGAACCGGATCGAAGGCTGCAGCATCGAGATACCGCGTATCCTGGATGCCCTTGAGGCGAAGTACATCCCTCCCGGCCCGAACGGCGACCCGATACGCAATCCGGACGCGCTCCCGACCGGCAGAAACCTCTGTACCTTCGACGACCGGATCATTCCTACCCACGCCGCCTGGACGGTCGGACAGACGCTCGGGGATGAACTGCTCGCGACGCACATTGCATCGCACGGAACGTATCCCGACAAGGTCGCGTTCCTGCTCTGGTCGATCGAGACATCGCGCCACCAGGGAACGATGGAGGCTGAGATCCTCTACCTTCTCGGCGTCAGGCCCGTATGGAACAACTACGGCCGCGTGGACGATGTGGAACTGATCCCGTCCGCGGAACTCGGCCGCCCCCGTATCGACGTACTTGTCGTCACGTCGGGCTCGTACAGGGACATGTATGCCAGTAAATTACTCCTGATCGATAAAGCGGTGCGAATTGCCGCCGCTGCCGACGACGGCGCCACACCGAACTATGTCCGCGAACATACCGCAGCGATCTACCAGGAACTCCTCAATCAGGGGTATGATGAGGAGACCGCAAGGGAACTTGCAGCCTCCCGCATCTTCTGCCCGCCGCCGGACTCGTACACCCCCGGCATAGAGCACGCCATCGGGGCCACCGACACCTGGAGCAGCACCGAAGATCTCGCCGAACTCTACATCAACCGGATGGGCTACGTCTACGGGAGTACGATCTGGGGAGAGCAGTATGCCGACGTCTTCCGTGCAAACCTGGGCGATGTGGACTCTGCCGTCTTCTCCAGGACATCCAACCTCTACGGAACACTGGAGCACCCGATGGTTGCGGCCTACTTCGGAGGACTGAACATGGCGGTAAAGAGCGTATCCGGAACCTCTCCTGATATGTACATCAATAACCAGCGAGACACTCAAAATCAGAAATTAGAGACGCTCCAGCGTTTTGTCAGCCGTGATCTCCGTTCCCGGTACCTGAATCCCGAATGGATAAAAGGAATGATGGAACAGGGCTTCGACGGAGCCCGCTATATGGAGGCATTCGTGGAAAATATGTGGATCTGGGACGTCACCATGCCGGATCTCATCACCGAGGAGATGTGGGACAGCGTCTACGAGACATACGCCGAGGATCAGTATGACCTCGGCCTGAAAGAGTTCCTCGATGCACGCAATCCCTACGCATATCAGTCGATTGCCGCAAGGATGCTGGATGCCGCCAGAAAGGGCTACTGGAACCCCGATGCCGATGTCCTGCAGCACCTCGCACAGGAGTTCCAGCAGTCGGTCGAGTTCCACGGGGTGACATGCTGCCACCACACCTGCGGCAACCTCCAGCTGGAGGCCTACATCCAGAGCCAGATCCCCGCACCCCAGGCACCCGATTCCAGCAGCAGCGGCAAGCGTCCATCCTCCCGCTCCTCCTCTTCGGCGCTCCCCACGTTCACACCGATTCCTTCCGGCACGGGTAATCAGGTCACCAACACGACGGATGCATCGGGGATCGGGAAGACCGTCGATAAAATGGCCGGCGATGTGGCAAAGGCCGCGCAGGAGGTGAGCGGCCACGTGATGCGGGAGATGCAGGATGCGGTTGCCAATCCAGCCTCCAGCACGCCCCTCATTCCCGTGGTGCTGGTTATCCTGGTCGTCGGCGCAATAGCCGCCGGGTTCTGGCTTAAGCGACGGTGAAGGACTCATCCTTTTTTGACATCTGCGGATTGGGGGCAGACCGGAGACCGGCATCCGCCCCTCCGCGTCCTTCATGCAAACCCCGCCTTCCACCCCCGGACCGATTTCTATTGTCCCGGAGACCGCAAAGTTTATCACACATTATACATTATTAATCGTGTAAAATTCAGGACGGCCACGCAGAGAAGAGGTCTGCGATGGTTACGCCCCGCGGGGACCGGCACCGCCTGCCGGCGACCGGTAAGCATCGGTAGCACGATTACGGGCTGCAAAAACCGGCCCGGATGATGAATGAAGACGGATGAAGAGAAATGGCAGAGACATTTGCCGTGAAACTGGA